>CAZMJK010000182.1:0-4013 GCA_964566555.1 uncultured Bifidobacterium sp.
ATCGGGCGGTCCTGCCCGAGTTCGAAGGCAACCGGGGGCCGACCCGGTCGTCAACCCGTGCCGGGCCGAGAGGCTGGGCCAACAGGAGGAAGTCATGACCAAGAGCGAACTCATCGCCGAGATCTCGAACCGGACGGGCCAGACCAAGGCCGATGTCGAGAAGACTCTCAAGTCCTTCGAAGACATCGCCCATGAGGTGGTGGCCAAGGGAGCCGAGAAGCTCACCCTTCCCGGTTTCATCAGCTTCGAGCAGACCCACCGCAAGGCCCGTACCGCCCGCAACCCGCAGACGGGTGAGACGATCAACGTTCCCGCCACCAAGGCGGCGAAGGTGTCGGCCGGCGCCAAGCTGAAGGCCTCCGCCAAGGGCGCCTGAGCCGTACCAGCAGTTCTGAACGAAGGGGAGCCTCAGTGCTCCCCTTCGTCGCGTCCGGGCGCAGGTGACGCGCCCGTCGGCGTTGGACTCGACCGATCGTGGGAGGATGGCGATGGCCGAGATGGGGGAGCAGCGATGAGTGCAGGACGGGCAGACCTTTCAACACCGTCGAGCGGTGTGGTGATCACGGGTGGCGCATCGGGGATCGGTGCGGCGACGGCGATGGCACTCGCTGAGGTCGGTCGACCGGTGGCGGTGTGGGATGTCCAAGTCGAGAAGGCCGCCGATGTGGCCGCGGCCGTGACCGATCGCTACGGCGTGATCGCCATCGGGGTGGGCGTCGATCTTCGTGATCCGTCGGCGATCGGGGATGCCGCCGTGCGCACTCGCGAGTCACTCCCTTCGATCGGCGGCATCGTGCACTGCGCCGGGGTGGTCGATACCGGGTCGCTCGAGGGCGTGACGGTGCAGACCTGGGATGACGGCGTGAACGTCCATCTGCGTCCGATCCCGTTCCTCGTGCAGGAGTTTCTCCACGACCTGAAGGCGACGCCCGGCTCCGCCATCGTCGCCACCTCCTCGATCAACGCGACCCTCGGCAATGCTGCGAATCCGATCTACACCGCGAGCAAGGGAGGCGTGCTCTCTCTGGTGCGGTCGCTGGCCGACCGTCTCGGGCGTGACGGCATCCGGATCAATGCGATCTCTCCCGGTCTGATCCGCACCCCCATGCTGCAACCCACGTTGGACGCGGTGGGGGAGGAGAAGTTCGCCGAGCGGGTCCTTCTGGGCCGGATCGGCGAACCCGAAGAGATCGCGAGTGTGGTGCGCTTCCTCCTCTCGGATGAAGCGAGGTACATCACCGCGTCGGAGATCGTGATCGACGGCGGCAACATCTCCTCACAGCGCTGAGCGAGAAGCGCCGACGGGCGCTTGCGATACATTCAGCCCATGGCCACCAAACAACTCGCAACCGGCGCGAAAGCACCGGCATTCACGCTCGCCGATCAGTCCGATTGCAAGGTGAAACTCTCGGGTTTCGCCGGTTCCAAGGTGCTCGTCTACTTCTACCCGAAGGCCGATACACCCGGGTGCACGACCCAGAGTTGCGGACTTCGCGACATCGCCAAGAAGATCGGTGACACGGTGATCATCGGTATCAGTCCCGACCTTCCGGCCAAACTCGCCAAGTTCGACGAGAAGTACAACCTGGGATTCACGCTGCTCTCCGATCCCGACCACGTCGTTGCGGAGAAGTACGGCGTCTGGGGTGAGAAGTCGATGTACGGCAAGAAGTACATGGGCATCGTTCGTTCGGCGTTCCTCATCGACGAGAAGGGCAAGATCGAGGAGGCTTGGTACAAGGTCAGCCCGAAGGACACTCCCGCCAATCTGCTCAAGGCGCTGGGCAAGTGACGTTCCCCGCTCCGGCTGATGTTCTTCCCCATCGCCCGCCATTCCTCCTCCTCGACGAAGTCACCCAACTCGAGATCGGTGTATCGGCGAAGGGAGTGTGGCGAATCACCGGTGACGAATGGTTCTTCCCGGGACATTTCCCCGGGCGTCCGACGCTGCCGGGGGTCCTCATGCTCGAATCCATCGCGCAACTCGGTGCCTACGCCGTGTTGAGTGATCCGGCCTTCGCCGGGAAGTTGCCGTTGTTCGGTGGCGTCGAGAAGTCCCGGTTCCGCCGTCAGGTGGTGCCGGGTGATGTGCTCGAACTTGAGGTCACACTCGGTCGAATGTCGGCCCGTGCCGGCAAGGGCTCCGGTCGGGCCCATGTGGGTGGCGAGACGGCAGCGGAGACCGAACTCCTCTTCGTCTTCGCCGACGCCTGATCGATGGCGAAGGCCGCGATCGAGACGCCGATCGGGCGGGTCACCGTGGTGGCGAGCGACCAGGGTGTGAGTCGAGTCTGGTTCGGTGACCTCGCTGATGACGGTGGATCATCCGCCTCTTCCGCAGCGCATGTCGAAGTGGCCGTCACTCAACTCGTCGAGTACTTCGACGGTCGTCGATCCCGTTTCGAGGTAGCACTCGACCGACGGGCACGAGCGGGCTTCCGCGGTGAGGTGCTCGATGCCCTCGAGCACGTCGCGTTCGGGGAGACGGTCACCTACGGTCAGTTGGCGGCGCGGACAGGGCGCCCCAACGCCGCCCGCGCCGTCGGCAGCGCGATGGCGACCAACCCCATCGCCATCATCGTCCCCTGCCACCGGGTGGTTCCCAGCAGTGGCGGGGTCGGGCACTTCGGCGGTGGCGTTGCCGCCAAGGAGTGGTTGCTGCGGCGAGAGGGATCGCTCGCCACGTCGTGACTCAGGCGGGTGGTGGTCCGATCACGATGCAGCCGTTATGGCCACCGAAGCCGAAACTGTTCGACAGCACCGGTGCCGGTGTCCAGTCCCTCGGCTCGCCGATCACGAGGTCGATGGGGGCCATGTCGGGGTCGACGTTCTCGAATCCAGCCGTGGGCGGGATCGCACGGTGCTGCATGCCGAGCACGACGCCGACGGCTTCGAGTGATCCGGCGCCACCGAGGGCGTGACCGGTCACGCCCTTGAACGAGGTGACGGCGGGCGGGGTGGCGCCGAAGACGTCGGCGATGGCCGCGGCCTCCGCAGCATCGTTCAGCGGGGTCGAGGTGCCGTGGGCATTCACGTAGGTGATGTCCGCCGGGGTGAGCCCGGCGTCGGCGATGGCGGTACGCATGCAGGTGATCGCGCCGACGCCGCCGGGTGACGGGGCGGTGATGTGATGGGCATCGGCATTGGATGCCGCGCCCATGAGTTCGGCGAGGATCGTCGCGCCCCGCGCCTTGGCCGATTCGAGGTCCTCGAGCACGATGACACCGGCGCCTTCGGCAAGAACGAAACCATTGCGGTCACGATCGAACGGGCGGGAGACGTTGTCGGCCGACATCGCGGTCATATTGGTGAAGCCCGCGATGCAGGTGGGGGTCATCACCGATTCCGAGGAGCCGGTGACCATTGCGTCGCACAGTCCCGACGCGATGAGTCGGTACGCATTCCCGATCGATTGTGTGCCGGCCGCACACGCGGTGCAGGTGTTCTCGCAGGGGCCCTGCCAGCCGTACTTCATCGAGATCGCAGCCGATGCGGCGTTCGCCATGAGCATCGGCACCATGAACGGACTGACGCGGCGGGGCCCCTTGTGTTCGTTCACGAGGACCTGGTCCTCGAGCGTCGTGAGCCCGCCGATGCCCGTGCCGATCCAGACTCCTTTGCGCGCGGGGTCGCCACCGATGTCGCCCGCCATCGTGAGGGCCTCGTCGGCCGCTGCCAGCGCGAACTGGGTGAATCGGTCGGTGCGACGCGCTTCCTTGGGATTGTCGAAGTAGGGCTCGGGGGAGAACTCCTCGATGCGCCGCAGACCTTCGGGGGCGGCGGAGTTGAGTCCGTTCCAATACGCCTCGACGCCGATGCCACAAGGGCTGACGACACCGACTCCGGTGATCGCGACCCGACGCTTCGTGCTCACTTCTTCGACATCACCAGTTCGTACGCTTCGCCAACGGTCGTGATGTTCTCGAGTTCCGACTCGTCGACAGAGACATCGAACTCTTCCTCGAGCGCCATGACGAGCTCGACGAGGTCGAGGCTGTCGGCGTCGAGGTCGT
>CAZMJK010000183.1:0-3964 GCA_964566555.1 uncultured Bifidobacterium sp.
CGCGATGCGATCGGCGTGGTGAACGTCGGCGATTCGCGCCTCTATTTGTTGTCCGACGGGGAACTGGTGCAGATCACCGAGGACCACAGCCTTGTGGCCACGATGGAGCGTCAGGGCCGATTGACCGCAGCCGAGGCCGCCGTGCATCCGCAGCGCAACATTCTCACGCGAGCCCTGGGAATCGACGGCTCCGTGCTCGTCGACTCGTGGGAGATCCTCCCCGTCAACGGTGATCGGTATCTGATTTGCAGTGATGGACTCTTCAACGAGGTTGACGAGAACCGAATCGCAGCGACGCTTCGTCGACTCGCCGATCCGAACGATGCCTGCCGTGAACTCATTCGGTTGGCCAACGAGGGTGGTGGACGCGACAACATCACCTGCGTCGTCGTTGACATCGCTGACGATTCCGGGCGCGATCCGAACGCCGATCCCGCCAACCGGGTGCGAACGTCACATACCGGCGGCGACCTCACTGTTGCCGACGTGCCGGAGATCGAAACGAATGCAGCTCGCGGTCCCGGGATCATCCGCAGTTCGTTCACCTGGCGGGTCGGCGTCTTCGTGGCGGCATTTCTCTTCGTGATCCTTGCCGGATTCGCGTTCATCTGGTGGACCGGGACAAAGACCTGGTATGTCGGAGTCGACGGCGAGCGAGTCGCGATCTTCCACGGCAAACCCGGCGGCGTCCTGTGGATCCAGCCGACAGTGGCCGAGGATTCCGATCTTCTCGTCGTCGACGTCCCCCAAGCCGCGCTCCTCGACGTTCAGGGGGGCGTGGAGCAGCCGTCACTCGACTCCTCGCGTCGATACATCGAGAACCTGATCGATCAGTCCTCCCCGACGACTACCACCACTGTGCCAGTGACTCCGAGTTCCACGACGTCGAGCACGACCACGACCGCAGTCAGGTGACGACGTGACGCGACGGCGCAACACCGAGTTGGGCCTCATGCTGATGACGGTGGTCATCGTGTGTGCCGCCTATGTGCTGGCCAGCCTCGGTGCCGATTCACGTATCCCGGCGAACATCATCCCGTTCCTCATCGCCGTGATCGCTCTGTTCATGGGCGCTCATGTCGCCGTACGTCGGCTCGCCCCGAACGCCGATCCGATTCTTCTTCCCACGGTGACCTTGTTGAATGGTCTCGGCTACGTGGTCATCGCCGGTCTGAACGAGAAGTTGGCCGCTGCGCAAGCGACGTGGACCGCGATCGGAATCATCGCCTTCGTCCTCACGCTCTGGTTCGTGAAGCGACCGCGTGTCCTCGAGCGATATCGCTACACCTTCGCCTTGGTCGGTATCGGCCTTCTGCTCCTCCCCCTGATGCCGGGCCTCGGATACGACGCAGGGAGCGGCAGTCAGATCTGGGTGAAGCTCGGTCCGATCAATTTCCAGCCCGGAGAGATCGCCAAAGTCGCCCTCGCTATCTTCTTCGCGTCCTATCTGGCCGATCAGCGGGAACTGATCGCAACGAGCCAGTGGAAGATCGGGCCGCTGCGTCTTCCCCATCCGAAATACCTCGGCCCGGTGCTCATTGCATGGGGCATCACGTTGCTCGTGATGTTCTACCAAAAGGATCTCGGATCCTCGCTGCTGTTCTTCGCGCTGTTCCTCATCATGATCTGGGTGGCAACGCAGCGAACCTCGTTCCTCGTCATCGGCGGTGGCCTGTTCGCGACGGGCGCGGTCTTCGCGTGGAGAACGCTCGATCATGTGAAGGTCCGCGTCGACATCTGGCTCGATCCTTGGAAGACACCGAGCGGGAACGGCTATCAGATCATTCAGGGAATGTTCGCCATGGCCTTCGGTGGATTGACCGGAACCGGTCTCGGCCGCGGCGGTGATACGCGCATTCCAGCAGCGGAGAACGACTTCATCTTCGCGGTCATTGCAGAGGAACTCGGACTACTTGGTGGGTCGTTGATCATCATCGCCTACCTCCTCGTCATCGGGTCCGGACTGCGAATCGCAGCCGCCACCGATCAGGTCTTCGACAAGTTGCTGGCCACCGGGTTCACGTTGTTGCTCGGACTGCAGGCCTTCATCATCGTTGCCGGCGTTCTGCGCTTGCTTCCGCTGACCGGTGTCGCTCTTCCGTTCATCTCCTACGGCGGTTCATCGCTCGTCATGAACTACGTGATCTTGGCGCTGTTGTTGCGTATCAGTGACCAGACGGAACTTCGGGCGATGAATCGCGCTGCAGCGGCGGTGGCGGCATGAACCGCAACATCATGAGGCTCGGTGTCGTCCTCGTGGTTCTCTACGTGGCGCTTTTTGCCAAACTCAATTGGATCCAGGTCGTTGACAAGGAGAGTCTCGACACCAATCCGTTGAATACCGCTCAGGTGCGGCGCGATTTCAATCGACCTCGGGGTTCCATCGTGACTGCGGACGGTGCGGTCATCGCACAGAGCATCACTGGCCCCGATACCCAAGCGGAGTTCAAGCGAATGCGGGTTTATCCCGAAGGGGAACTCTTCGGGCAGACCACGGGTTACTTCTCATTCCGTTACGGGTCCTCGGGCATCGAGAAGCAGTACAACGACGAACTCTCCGGTTCCACATTCGATCAACAGGTCAAGGGATTCAGCGACCTGTTCGTGTCCCGCGAGAACATCGGCAATGTTTCGATCTCCCTGCGCAAGGACGTGCAGGAGACGGCGCGCAAGCAACTCGGCGATCGCGAAGGCTCTGTCGTCGCCCTCGATCCCCGCACCGGAGCCATCCTCGGAGCATGGAGTTGGCCGTCCTACGACCCCAACACGGTGAGTTCTCTCGACAAGACCATCTCTGAGGCGTCATGGAAGTCGCTCAACTCGGCGCCGGGCGTGCCGATGCGCGCGCACTTTTATCAGGACCGCTACTTCCCCGGCTCGACGTTCAAGGTCGTCACTGCTGGTATCGGTCTGCAGACGGGGAAGGTCACCAATACCGAGCCTTCATATCCCTTCACCAACGGCTACACCCCGCAGGGTACGAACAAGCCGATCATGAACTTCGGCGGCGAGACCTGCGGTGGCACGTTGCCCGAGATTCTGCGCGTTTCGTGCAACTCGTCGTTTGCGGAGATGGGCGCCGAGACCATCGGTCCGGTCGACATGGTGGCTGGTGCCGGTTCGTTCGGTTTCAATTCGACCCTACCGATCGACATGCCCGAACCGGCGAAGTCGGTGTTCCCCACCAATGTCGGCAACAACCAGCCGAAATTGGCCATGTCGTCGATCGGACAGAACGACGTGCAGGCGACCCCGTTACTCATGGCGATGGTGGCCGGTGCTGTCGCCAACGGCGGCGTCATGATGAAGCCGCACATGCTCACCGAGGTCCGCAATGTGCAGGGCGAGGTGGTCTCGACCTACACGCCGTCCAAGTGGCTCACGCCCATGTCGACCTCGGCGGCGGCGACCCTGCTCGAGGACATGGTCGGTGTGGCCAAGTCCGGCACGGCCACGGGAATGGCCATTCAGGGCTGTCAGGTGGGAGGCAAGACGGGGACGGCGCAGCTCGGGACCGAGCCGCCGCGGAGCCACACCTGGATCATGGGATTCGCCGGACCGCCGGGCAAGCCCCCCACGGTGGCGGTGGCCGTGGTCGTGCTCAACCAGTCGGGTGGAAGCGAATCCACGGGTGGTCGTGTGGCGGCGCCGATCGCGAAGGCGGTGTTGCAGACCGCACTTGCCTCGCAGGGTGGTTGTTGAGCCTCGACATCGTTCGGCGAGGTGCAACGAAGCCCCTCCGAATCGGTCGTAGTCTTGGGCTCGATGAGTGACACACCCGCGGGACCCACAGTCTTCAACGATCGTTACGAACTGCACCGGAAATTGGCGCGAGGCGGCATGGCCGACGTGTACCTCGCCCGAGACCTGTTGCTCGACCGTCCGGTGGCGGTGAAGGTGCTCTTTACCGAGCATGCACGCGATGCGGCATTCGTCGAGCGCTTCCGTCGTGAAGCACAGGCGG
>CAZMJK010000184.1:0-3954 GCA_964566555.1 uncultured Bifidobacterium sp.
CCGCGTACTTCGCACGCAACTCCTCGACCGAAACCTCGATGCCCTCGTTCTGCTCTGCCATGACTCCCCCTGAAAACTGCGGCAATCCAGAATCGACGCCACGAGAGAAGAGATTGTGCCAGAGCCTCGACAGATCCGCATCCCACGGCACCAGCCGTCTCGAGTGCGAGTGGAATCCTGAGTTCGTGGCACCCTCCACCTGGATGATCAACCGGGCGTTGCTCTTTCATCTCTCACGACTGATCGAAACGTCAGGTTGATTCGCTCGCCCACCGGCCGCTTCGTCTTCGGCACACGGTGCCGCCAGAGCGATTGCGTCGTGCCCCTCATGATCACGAGGTCGCCGTGATGAAGCTCCATGCTCACCTTGATCTGATGGTCGTCAACCCGGCGAAGGTCGAACCGGCGAGTCGCACCCAGACTCAACGAACCGATGACCGGCATCGGCCCGAACTCCCGTTCATCATCAGCATGCCAATCAACACCGTCGTTGCCGTCTCGGTAGAGGTTGCACAGCACAGAGTTGAACGAGGTTCCGGCCAGGCGGGCGGTCACCTCACGAAGTTCGACCACTTCGTCGAACCACGCCTCCGGAGCATGATGCAGTCCCGAATAGGTGTAGTCGAGCCCTTCATCGGCGATCCACGCCTCCAATCGAGGAACGGGGATCTCCGAGCCGAACATCTGCAGATGACCCTGTCGCCAGGGGATCCGGGAGCGAAGGGCACGAAAGGCGCGATCAGCCTCGTCAGGGTCGAGCGCGTTGCGAATGATCGTCAGATCGAGTCCGGGGCCGACCGGTTGCTCCTCGCAGAGTGCTGGCTGTCCCGACACGACAACCTCCCTCGACCCTCAGTTCCCGTCGAGGTGGCGCGCCACCTCGACTCGCACCGCGTCCTTCTGGATCTTTCCCATCGGATTGCGGTGTATGGCATCGATGACGACGATCTGTTCGGGGCACTTGTACTTCGCCAACCCCAGCGAGATGCAGTGGTTCGCCAGCGTCGGCACATCGATCGATGCACCCGGTTCCAGCACCACGGCGGCACACACTCGCTCCCCCGTCTTCGGATCAGGAAGACCGATGACCGCGACATCGGCGATCGCGTCGTGAAAGAGCACCGCCTCCTCGACCTCGGTGGCGGAGATGTTCTCGGCATTGCGAATCACGACGTCCTTCAAACGCCCGACGATCCGAATACGCGCATCGTCACCGATCTCGGCGAGATCACCCGTGCGGAACCAACCGTCATCGGTGAACGCTGCGTCGTTGAGCGACTCATCGACATACCCGAGGAAACACTGGGTGCCCCGCAGCTGGAGTTCTCCGTCAACGACTCGGGCTTCGACTCCCGGTCCGGCGGGACCGACGTCGCGACCCACGTCAGGACCATCGAACCATTCGCAGGTGCAGTTGGGGAATTCGGTCAGGCCATACGCGCCGACGACCCCCGCCACAGCGAACGTCTCGATGAGTTCCTGATTCACCTCTCCGGGAATCGGTGCACCCCCACCGACACAGCCGCGTACGTGCGGGAACAACGATTGCGGTTCACTCCGTCGCTGCGCATCGAGGAAGGCCCGGAAGAACGGGACCGCCGAGCCCAACATCGTCGGTCCATGGGTTGCCATCCGATCGGCCGTCGTAGCCGGATCGAAGACATCGAAGAGGACGAGTCGAACACCGGTCCGCAACGCAGTCACCAGCATGGCGATGCCACCGATGTGGGTGAAGGGCCACGCGATCGGGTACACGTCGTCGGGACCGAATCCCAATCGCTCCGAGAGCGACGCACCTGACGCAATGGCGGAGATGTCGGTGTGACGAACACCCTTCGGAGCCGCGGTCGTGCCCGAGGAGAAATAGATCCATCGACAGTCATCGTTCGTCGCCGGCGGATCGGGCAGGCGCGACACGTCGCCGGTGGGCAATCGGAGTGGTGAAGTGAGCGAGATCGGGGCCTCGTAGTCCGCCGACCACGAATGCAGACCCAAGTCGTGGGCCATCGCTTCATGATCGAATCCGCGCCATCGACTCGGAATGATGAGGAGTTCGGTGCCGATCTGCGCGGCGATGTGACCGACTTCGGCGTGGCGGAGCATCGGAATGATCGGGTTCTGCACGACTCCGAGTCGCGCACACGCGCCCAACATCACCGCCGACTCGAGTGTGGTGGGGAGCTGCCACGAAAGAACCGAACCGGGACCGATGCCCAAGGCCAGAACGCCGGCGGCCACCGACTCGGCCGCGTCACGGAACTGCGAGGTCGTGAGCGACCGCCCGTAGTCGTCGACCACCACGACTCGATCACCGTGGGTTCGAGCCGTGTCCTCGATGAGCCGCCAGAACGTGTCAGTCACATCGTCAGCCTGCCACGCCACGACGACGGAGAGGGCGGGGCCGATTCGACCTCACCGGCAGAGAGCCCGGTCGAATCCGACGACTAGTTTGATTCTGAGCAAAGCGGGAGATCACGTGCGCCTCGACCAACGACTCATACGTCTTCCCATCGCTATCGAGATTGACTCGCTTGTTGCCGAGGTCTCGGCGATCGACGAGGCATCGTGGCGACCGCATCCCGAAGGCATGCCCGGCAACAGTGCGCTCCCACTCGTCGCCACGGTGGGTGACCCCGAGAACGATTCCGTCGACGGACCGATGCAGCCGACACCGATCCTCCAGCAACTCCCTGCGGTGGTGAGCATCATGGCCGGCCTGACCGCACTGGGTTGCCCCATCGGCCGGACCCGACTCATGCGCATCGATCTCGAATCGGAGGTGCGGTCGCATGTCGATACGAACCGTTACTGGTGGGATCACCTTCGGATCCACATCCCCATCGTCACCGACCCCTCGGTGGTCTTCCACGTCGCCGACGAGTCCGTACACATGGAACCCGGAAGCTGCTGGGTCTTCGATACTTGGGAACGACACCGAGTGGAGAACCCCGCCAATTCCCAGCGCATTCACCTCGTCATCGACACCGTCGGCGGAGCCGACTTCTGGTCGCTCATCGATCGACAGACCGGAGTGATCGACCCGCTGTCGCCACTCCCCGAACTGCAACCGGTCAACGAGATCGCCTTCGAGACCAGGAGTCAGCACACCGTCATGCCGGCGTCGGAGATCGACATGACGTTGGCGGCCATCCTCCAGCAGTTCTCGAAGGTCGATCTCGATCGGGCCGTGAACCTCGACCGAGCACTCGTTCCGTTCCGACGCTCATGGAGAGCACTGCTCGCGCAATTCGGCGACAACCTGGGAGACGTCACGGCCTTCGCGAAACTTCGAGACGAGGTCGATGCCCTCCTCGAGCCGTACACCGATGAGCTCCCCAACACCGTCCGCGTGAATGAAGCCATTCGCCAATTGGTGATCCGACCGAGCCTCCCAACAGCATCACCGTCGGTCCCACCACCTACTGCGACGGTCGCGGGACCACCGCAGCATCGAGGAACGGCGAACGTGCCTTCCAGCCCTCCGGCGGAGGCCGTCACCCTCGACCGTCCCGTGTTCATCATCTCCTCACCGCGTTCGGGCAGCACGATGCTGTTCGAGGCGCTGATGCGCACGAATGAGGCCTACACGATCGGGGGCGAGAGCCATCAGCTCATCGAATCGTTCGCCTCGCTCACGCCCGCCGCGCACGACTGGGAGTCGAATCGGCTTACGGAGGCGGACGTCTCACCCGAGATCGTCGGAAAGCTGAGTGAGTCATTCGTTCGTCGTTTGCGCGATCGAGATGGAACGTTCGTCAAGCCGGGCGACATCGTTCGCATGATCGAGAAGACCCCGAAGAACTCGCTGCGGATTCCGTTCCTTGCCGCCGCCTATCCCGATGCGAAGTTCGTCTATCTCTGGCGCGACCCCCGAGAGACCATCAGCAGCATGCTGGACGCGTGGCGCTCAGGGAAATTCGTGACCTATCCCGATCTTCCGGGTTGGCAGGGCGA
>CAZMJK010000185.1:0-2772 GCA_964566555.1 uncultured Bifidobacterium sp.
TCGACGAAGGTCTGTGTCGGTCCTCGACCCACATCGAGACGGGTGAGCTTGTAGCGGAGGTCGTTCTTCGCTCCTCCGATTCGAGCGAGGTTGACCTCGGGTGAGTCGAACAAGGTGAGTTGTCGCGGTGGGACCGAGAGCGCGAGGGCCGCTGTGGTGGCGACGTTGGCGCCGAAACTGTGCCCGATCAGATGGACCTGCCCGCCGTTGCTGGTGAACGACGGTGCGAGCGCCTGGTCGATGGCGGTCGCCATGCGATGTCCGTTGACCTCGGTCGCGCGTTCGGGGGCATAGGCGGCGAGAGCGCTCATGTCGGTCGCACTCTGATCCACCCAGCTGTACATCAGCACCGTCGCCGTCGGATCGGCGCTCTGGATCGCCGATGCCAAGTTGGCGAACAGTGTGATCGTCGGCTGGTTGGTCTTGGGGTCGACCATTGCCGGGTTCCACATCGTGACGAGTTCGGGAGACGTCGACTGCGCCATCTCGTACGTTTCGAGGAGACCCGCCGCCCATCCATGTGTCATCACGACGACGTTGGAACTGGTGATCGACCCGGGAGCGATCGGAACGAACGTCGATCCATTCCATCGCCCTACTCGCTGCGCAAGGGGGTAGGGACTGACGTTCGTCTGTTCCGTGGCGGGGACACCGGCCGGCGCCGGGTAGGCCTTGAGGGGCCCGGGCACCGAGGCGTTGAGTACGGAACAGCCGGCGAGGAGGAGCGCGGCGGCAGCGAGGACGACACGTAGGTGCCAACGATGCCGAGCATGGCGATCGTCAACCGGAGTCGGAGAGAGGGGCGTGGGCCGTTCAGTCATGCGATTCCGACACTACCGTTCGCGCTCGAACGTCTCCCGAAATCCACACCTCGCGATCTGTAGCAAAGTAGCGATGTCGGAGTAATCGAGAGAGACGCCATGGCGAAGGTTTGGACTGAGGAACGGATTCATCAACGTCGGTGGTTCACGCTCATCGCGATCTGCCTCGCCGTCACCATCACCTCGATCGACAACACGATCATGAACGTCGGACTCCCGTCGATCGTGAACGGGGTCGGTGCCTCACAGGCGCAACTCCAATGGCTCATCGATTCCTACACGATCGTCTTCGCGTGTCTGTTGCTGACGATGGGTGCAATCGGCGACAAGTGGGGCCGTCACCGCACGATGATGATCGGCCTCGTGATCTTCGGCGGTTTCTCTGCACTGGCGAGTTCGGCCGACAGCGCGAACGCGTTGATTCTGTGTCGTGGATTGATGGGAATCGGCGGTGCGCTGATCTTGCCGGCCACGTTGGCGATCCTGACCAACACCTTCGATGGGAAAGAGCGTTCGAAGGCGATCGGTGTGTGGTCGGCGGTTGCCGGTATCGGTGTGGCGGCCGGTCCGCTGATCGGCGGATTCCTACTCAACCATTTCTGGTGGGGCTCTATCTTCCTCATCAACGTGCCGATCTGTGTCGTGGCGCTGGTCATGGGCTGGTTCCTCGTCCCACCCTCGAAGAGCTCGCACAGTTCTCAGCGCCTCGATCTCTTCGGGGCGTTCCTTTCCGTCATCGCCTTGGTGGGACTGCTCTACGGGATCATCGAGATTCCTGAGAAGGGTTGGACGAGTCCCGAGGTGCTCGTGGCGATCGGCTTCGGCCTGGTGTTCCTCGTACTCTTCACATGGTGGGAACTTCGGTGCGACGAACCGATGCTCGATCTGAACTTCTTTCGGAATCCCCGCTTCAGCGCCGCCAGCATGACGATCACGATCAACTACTTCGTCATGTTCGGATCCACCTTTCTCATCGTTCAGTACTTCCAGTTCATCTTGGGCTATTCGCCACTAAAGGCCGGTGTGATGACTGCGCCTGTCGCTGTCGGTCTGATGGCCACGAGTCCCCAGGCACATAGATTCGTCTCAAGGTGGGGTACGACCAAAGTTGTCATCGCCGGACTCATCGTCTGTTCGGGAGTGATGGTGTGTTACGGGATCGAATCGATCATCTCGTCTGACGTCGGCGGCATCGTGGTACGGACGATCTTCGGTTGCGGTCTTGCTCTTACGGCGACGCCGGCGACGGAGTCGATCATGGGCGCACTCCCGCGCGATCGTGCCGGCGTTGGTTCTGCGGTGAACGACACCACTCGCCAGATCGGTGGTGCACGCGGCGTGGCGGTCATCGGCAGTCTCTTCGCGTGGCGGTACCACGCATCGTTGGCCGATCTCTCGTCACTCCCCGCCGGTGCTGCAACTGCCGCGCAGAACTCGATCGGAAAAGCGATCCAAGTGGCGTCGTCACTTCCGGCGGATCAGGCAACATCGCTCCTCGATGCGGCAAAGGCGGCCTATGTCTCGGCAATGCGCATCGGAGTGTGGACCTGCGCGGTCATCCTCCTCGTCGCCGCGGCATTGGCGGCGAAGTTCCTTCCGTCCACGCCGGGAATCGCCGAGGAAGATCTCGATCGTCGTGACGCCGAGGTGGAGGCCGTCTCGCTCGACGATGGCATCATCTGACCTTCCGAGTCCTCCTCTCGGTGTCGGGTGTCCGCGGGTTATCGTTCCCCGGACACCACTCGAGGGAGAACCATGGCAAAGCGCGTGATGATCGCAACGATGAAGGCCAACCCGGGACAGCGTGATGAACTCCTCGCGCAGTTCGGCGACATGTTCGCGGCGGCGAACGCGGAGATCGGCACCGAGGTCTACACGCTCGTCGCCGGTGACGACCCGGACACCATCTACATGATCGAGCAATATGCCGATCAGGCGGCGATGGACGCCC
>CAZMJK010000185.1:2792-3942 GCA_964566555.1 uncultured Bifidobacterium sp.
TCTATCCGAAGATCGGACCGTTCATGGCGGACGGTGGTGCCGTGACCGGCACCGTGCACCAAGAACTCGACTGACCTCGGGTCAGTCCGGACCGAGAAGGCTGCTCAGATCGGGCGGTACGTCGATCGCAAGTTCCTGCAGCCATTCGAGGGGAAGGACCTCGAGGGTCTTCTCGTTCGTCGAGGCCAGAACGACCGGAGCGGCGCAACCGTCCTGATAGGCGATCGCCCAGTTGCGGGCCGTGACACACCATCGATCGCCCGGGACGAGACCGGGGAATCGGTACTGGGGCATCGGAGTGGTCAGGTCGTTGCCGATGGATCGCTGGTGTTGGAGGAATTCCTCGGTGACCACGGCGCAGATCGTGTGCAGCCCGAGATCCTCCGGACCGGTGGTGCAGCATCCGTCGCGCAGGAAACCGGTCATCGGGTCGGTGCCACATGGTTCGAGGGCTCCGCCGAGAACGTTGCGTTCGCCGCGCCCAGGGTCGTTCATGGTCATTTCGCCGACTCTGGCTTCCAGCCCTCGGTCATGATGAAGATGCCCTCGGCGCGTGCGGTGACAGATCCGCCGATCGAGATGGTTCCGACGGTGAAGACCTTGCGGCCTTCGACACGGTCGACCCAACTTTCGAGTTCGAGTTCTGTTTCGATCCATGTCGGACGCTCGTAGCGGATCGAAAGCGTCCCGGTGAATCCACCGAGCCCATTGCAAACGTTCGTGGCGCCGAGGAGTTCGTCGAAGAGCAGGGCGATGACCCCTCCGTGCACCATGCCCGGCGGACCGTTGAACTGTGAGCCGAGGTTGGCTCGGCCCCTGGTGCGGCCGTCGACCACGGTGAATTCGACATCACCCGAAAGTGGGTTCAGTGGACCGATGATCGGACTCCACGGGAAGAACTCACGTGGTTGCGTTGCCGTTGCCCCGATCGGACCTCGGTCGCCCAGCCGACCCTGCATGGGGATGCCGTCCATCCGATAGGGGGCGAGGAGTGCATTCGCTTCCTCGATGAGCGACCGCGCCCGATCGAGTTGCTCGGTGGGGGCGTTCGACCGACGGATCGTTCCGATGAGATCTCGCGTTGCTTGCGCCACGAGTTCGGTGGATTCCTCTGCATCGAGACTCCACCCCGCACTGAACGGCGCGGATT
>CAZMJK010000186.1:0-3921 GCA_964566555.1 uncultured Bifidobacterium sp.
CAGGACCCCTCACCGAGACCTATTGGCAGGGATGTCGCGAGGGCGTCCTGCGCTACCAGAGTTGCGACGACTGTGGCGCGCCGACCCATACGCCCGCACTCCTGTGCGCGAACTGCGCCTCACGTGCGCTTCGGTGGCGCGAGAGTTCCGGGAGGGGAGAGATCTACAGCTGGACGACGGTCTGGCGTCCGGTCACGCCTGCGTTCGTCACGCCGTACGTGCCGATCATCGTCTCGATGGACGAGGGGTGGTGGATGCTGTCCAACCTCATCGGGTGCGAGAGCGACGAGGTGCAGATCGGTGCTCGGGTCGGCGTCGTGTTCCATCAGGCGGGTGGAGAGCACGACATCTGGCTTCCGTATTTCGCGTTGGACCCCACGGCCTGACCTGCACTCTTGTCCAACACTTGACTCGATCAAGAGTGGTGGCTACGGTGCGAGGAGCGCCGATGCGGTGCGTCCCTCGATGAGCGTTGCTCGTCGATCCCTCTGGTGCTCAGGAGACGAACATGGCCCCGAACGACCACTACGTGATCATTTCCGCCGACGGACATGCCGGGGGGAGTCACGCTCAGTACCGCGAGTATCTCGATCCGCAGTGGCGCGACGAGTTCGATGCGTGGCGCGGGAAGTACTCGAACCCGTTCCGCGCACCCGCAACTGGGATAGCGAACGCCGGCTCGCCGACCTCGATGCCGAGGGAACGGCGTGCGAGATCCTCTTCCCGAACACAGTCCCGCCGTTCTTCCCGACGGGGGTCGTGATCGCCCCGGCGCCCTCGCCCGAGGATTTTCCCAAGCGTGTCGCGGGGCTACGGGCTCACAACCGATGGCTGATCGACTTCGTCGCCGAAGCCCCGCTGCGTCGTGTCGGGCTCGCACAGATCGCGCTCAATGATGTCGACGAGGCGATCAAGGACGTCACGTGGGCGAAGGAGAATGGACTCAACGGCATCCTCCTTCCGGGTGTGTCGCCCGATACCCCGTGGATCGATCCACTCTTCTCGGCCGTGTACGACCCCTTGTGGGCGACGTGCCAGGAACTCGACATGTCGATCACGCATCATGCCGGTGGAAGCGGGATCCCCAACTACGGAAAGCACGACGCGGCGATCACCATGTTCGTGTTGGAGGCGCCGTTCTTCGCCAATCGAGCACTGTGGCACCTCACCATGTCAGGCGTGTTCGAGCGATTCCCCGGATTGAAGTTCGTCATGACCGAACAAGGGGCATCGTGGGTGCCACCGGTCCTCCAGAGGATGGATGATCTTCACGCGCAGATGGTTCGCGGTCGCATCGGTGAGATCGGCATGCCGGCATCGGGAGTCCTCCCCCATAAGCCGAGCGATTACTTCAAGCGGAACTGCTTTCTCGGATCCAGTTTCCCATCGCCCGGCGAGGCGGCCACGTTCCATCAGATCGGTCTCGACAAGTGCATGTGGGGGAGCGATTACCCGCACAACGAGGCATGTTCGCCGCTCAGCATCGAGTCGATTCGACACAGCTTCAAGGGTTGGAAGGAAGAGGACCTGCGCAAGGTTCTCGCCGAGAACGCCGCTGGTGTCTACGGGGTCGATCTCGCTGCTCTGCAGCCCATCGCCGACAAGATCGGACCGACGGTGGCCGAGATCGCCGTGCCACTCGAGGTGGTCCCCGACCATCAGAGTCCAGCATTCCAGCGGGCGTGAGCGGTCGATGAGCGCAGCCGGCCAGAGCGACGGCGATGACCTCGAACAGCAACTGCAGTCGGTGCGACTGGGCTTGACCCGGTTGCAGCGGCTGCTCTCGAGTCGTCGCGTCCATGCGGGAATGGCGGGCGCGGCGCGAGTGGCGTTGCCTCAACAGGCCATGAGTGTGCTCCGCGCGTTGGGCGATCGCGATCCGTTGCCGGTGGGTGATCTCGCGAGAGCAGCGAGGATGGACACCGGGGCGGTGAGTCGCCAGATCCGGATGCTCGAGGAGGAGGGTCTCGTCGAACGTCGATCGAGTCCGCAGCACGGGAGCATCGTGCTCGTCGTCGCCACGCCGGAGGGTCGAGCCATGGCGCGGCGCTTCGAACGTGTCCGGAGTGCGCAACTCTCGCGGGCCTTGATCGAGTGGACCCCTGAGGAGCGTCAGCAACTCGGAACACTGATGCTCCGTCTCGTCGACGACCTTCAGGCGACGCCGTACCTTCAGACCGACGGCGACGACGACGTCATCAGTCGGGGATGACCACCGCTCGGCCGCGCAGTTCTCCCTGCTCCATCTTCTCGTAGGCCTCCGCCACCCGGTCGAGTGGGAACAGGTCGACATCGACGCGCAGTTGGCCGGCCTCGGCGAGGGCGATGACTTCCAGCGTGTCGGCGATCGTCGGTGCCTGAAAGGAGAAGACCTCTCCATCCTTGGGCAACTTGTCGAACATCGTCCCGCGTAGCGAACCATTTCCTGCGCCGACGAGGGCGTACGAGCCTGCCTTCGCCGTGCTCTGCAGCCCATGGAGGATGGAGAGATCGTTCCCTACGAAATCGAAGACGGCATTGGCGCCACCCTCGAGCAGGCGTTGAAGTTCCGCGGTGGTGTCGTCGTTGACTCCCTCGAGGACATCGTGCGCGCCGAGTTCGGTGGCATAACTGCGGCGGTCGGCGGAGATATCGACGGCCACGATACGAGCGCTGGTGAGAGCGCGGAGATGCTGGATGGCGTAGGCCCCGAGGCCACCAGCCCCGATGACGACGGCCGATCCGCCCGGGGGGATGCGAGGGATCGCCCGCTTCACCGCGTGGTACGACGTGGCCCCGGCATCGGTGAGCGGGCCTGCGACAACCGGATCGAGCGTGTGCAACTTCACCAGTTCGCGAGTGGTGGCCACGAGCATGTAGCGGGCAAGACCTCCATCGATGCCGTAGCCGCGGCCCACGATCGAATCGTCACAATTGTTGTCCTGGCCGCGAGCACACCAGATGCAGTGGCCGCACGAATGCGGACTGATGACGGCGACCGGATCGCCGACGGCGAAGCCCGCCGCCCCTGGTCCGAGTGCGGCGACGTAACCGCCGACCTCGTGGCCAAGGGTAAAGGGGACCCTCCATCCGAGAGGCTCCATGAAGGCGGCGGGAGCGAGTGCCATTCCGACATCGGAGTGACAGAGACCGTTGCCGGCGACCTCGACGAGGACTTCGCCGGGCCCCGGTGAGGGAATGGGGGTCTCGGTGAGTTCCGGGGGATGCTCCCACTCCACGAGACGGAAGGCCTTCATCATTTCGGGCATGTCGTCATCCTGACATGGCCGACGAATCGTCGCCCGATGTCGCCGTCTCCAGCGCCACCGCGCCAAGATATGCCTCCGGTCCCAAGGAGGAATCCATGTCAGCAGTGACGTCCATCGAACGAGCATCGACCATGTGGGAACTCGTCGAGGCACGTGCCGCGGAGACACCGGACGTGGTCGCGCTCATCGAGGACGATCGTGAGGTCACCTTCAAACAACTGCGCGACCTCTCCGAGCGAGTTGCCGCAGGTTTCCATTCCTTGGGAATGCGCCACGGTTCGCGAGTGACGTGGCAATTGCCGACCCGGATCGAAACCGTGGTCGCATCGTTGGCGCTCGCCCGATTGGGTGCGGTGCAGAACCCCATCATCCCGATCTATCGCGACCGCGAGGTCGGATTCGTTCTTCAGCAGACCGATGCCGAGTTCTTCCTCATCCCCGGGGATTGGAACGGCTTCGACTTCAACGCCATGGCCGAACGGATCCTCGCCGATCTCGGCATCGAGCCGACCGTGTTGATCGCCTATGACGAGCTCCCACAGGCGGAACCATCGTCCCTCCCGCCCGCGCCGACCGACGGCGACGAGGTGCGATGGATCTACTACACCTCGGGCACGACGTCGGCGCCCAAGGGAGTGCGCCACACCGATGGAACGCTCATGGCGGGGGGGCT
>CAZMJK010000187.1:0-3867 GCA_964566555.1 uncultured Bifidobacterium sp.
CATGTGGCCCGGCTTCGGTGAGAACTCGCGCGTGCTCAAGTGGATCGTCGAGCGCCTCGAGGGCACCGCCGGCGCGAACGACACGGCCATCGGGCGCGTTCCGAGTGCCGCGGATCTCGACCTTTCGGGTCTCGACATCGACGACGCGACCATGACGACCCTGCTCTCGGTCAACAACGACGCTTGGCGAGCCGAGATCCCGCAGATCGAAGCGCACCTCGACTCCTTCGGGGCCGAGCTCCCCTCTGAACTTCGCGACGAACTCCGCGAACTCGAGAAGCGTCTCGGTTAACGCTGTCGTCGGTACTCGGAATTCGGCGTGGGGCTCAGGCGACGTTGCCCACGAGCATCGCTCGAATACCGAGACCCATGAGGAAGAGTCCTCCGAGCCCGTAGAGCAGATACTTCTTCTGTTCCATCTGGTGGCGATAGCTGTAGATCAGCCCGACGGCGATGATCGCCACGAAGCCGTAGAACATATGGAACTTCGGGGCCTTGATGCCCTGGCCCGCGACGAGCCCCACTCCGAGTGCCACCTGCACGAAGATGCTCAGTTCCACAACGACGATGAACCACCACAGCGCGCGGGTGCGCAACGGTTGGATCCAATTCGCGGCCAACGCCCAACTGCCAGCAAGGGCGTTGCCGATGATCACGAACCACGCGAACGACTGGTGGATGTCCTGGAGCATGGGCTGGTAACCGTGCTACTTGGAAGGGTCGACGGAGACGACCGGTTCGTAGGACCAGATCTCCGATCCCACGCCGACGGGACGTTCGCCACCACTGGCCCCACCCGGATGACCACCCGGGTGGCCCGCACTCGAACCAGCACCCTCGGTCCCCCGATGCCCATGCGCGAACGCCGGCGA
The DNA here is from genome assembly GCA_964566555.1 of uncultured Bifidobacterium sp. Classification (GTDB taxonomy): domain Bacteria; phylum Actinomycetota; class Acidimicrobiia; order Acidimicrobiales; family Acidimicrobilacustridaceae; genus Acidimicrobilacustris. The sequence continues at coordinate 873 of CAZMJK010000187.1, forward strand.
CGCCACCCACGCGTCGAACGCTGCGTCATCGCGCCAGCGCGTGATCACCAGCCACTGCTGACGGCCATCGGTTGGCTTGAGGAGCTCGAACCCTTCGAACCCGTCGGCTCCGTCAACTGCACCGGCCCGCGCTGCGAATCGATGCGCGAGTTCATCGCCGGCTTCGTCGGGAACGGTGATGGCGTTGATGCGAATGATCGACATGGTCTTCATGGTTGCCGCCCCGGGCCGCTCGCGCCAGTCCACCCGTAGACTCACCCCGTGCTCAAGGCGAATGATCCGTGTTGGTGTGGAAGCGGCCAGAAATTCAAGCGTTGCCATCGCGACGCCAAACATCAGCTGCAGCCCGGGCGCATTTCTCCCATGCGCACCGTTCCTGCGTCGATCCCCCGTCCCGAGTACGCCGACACCGGCGATGTGACTCGTCGACCCGAGTCTCGGGTCAAGTCCCCCGAGATCATCGAACGCATGCGCACGGCTGGACGAGCCGCCGCCGAGGTGCTCGAGATCGGAGCGGCGATGATCGCCCCCGGGGTGACCACCGATGAGATCGACGCCGTCGTCCATCAGGCGTACATCGATCGCGGCGGTTACCCCAGCACCCTCAATTACCGCGGCTATCCGAAATCGCTGTGCACGTCGGTCAACGAGGTGATCTGTCACGGCATTCCCGATGACCGACCGTTACAGGAGGGGGACATCGTCAACCTCGATGTCACGATCTGGCTCAACGGCGTCCATGGCGATACCAACGCCACCTATTGCGTCGGAACCGTCGATGACGCGTCAGTGCGCTTGATCGAGGTCACTCGACAGTGCCTCGATCGCGGCATCGCTGCAGTCGCGCCCGGTCAACCGTTCTCCGACATCGGGCGCGCCATCGAGACACATGCCGTCGCCAATGGCTACGAGGTCGTGCGCGCCTTCGTCGGCCACGGAATCGGAGAGCAATTCCACACCGACCTACAAATCCCCCACTACTACGAACCGCGGATGACCACGATCATGGAGCCGGGGATGATCTTCACCATCGAACCCATGATCTCGATGGGCACAGGTCTCCACAAGATCTGGGACGACGATTGGACAGCAGTCACCGCTGACGGAAGTCGCACGGCGCAGTTCGAACACACGGTGCTCGTCACCGAGAGCGGTGTGGAGATCCTCACGACCACGGACCGTTGACGATGAGATCGGCCTCGTTCACCCTCGCACGGGTCTTCGCCGACGAGATGGAACTCCCACTCATGAGCGCCGACCTCATGGTCGTCCGCCGACCGGAATCCGACTCGCTCGACTGGGAATGCGTGGCGATCACCGTTTCCATGACTCCTTTGCCCCTCTCTCCGGTGCGACTCGTCATGGACGACCTCGTCAGCGGACGACAGTTCGATGGCACTGCCGTCGTGGTACGAAGCGACCAACAGCGACATGTGTTCCGTGGTGGTGGGAACCTGATCGGGATCAATTCGAGCGACGGTCTCGATCCCGTCGAGTGATCGACCCCGGTGACGCCGGCGATAGCGTCGGACCATGTTCCGACACGTCGTCACCTTCCACTGGAATTCCGACTCCACCCCCGAGCATGTCCAGGCGCTTGAACAGGCGCTCGCCGGATTGCCCGCGCTCATTCCGGGCCTCCGTCGCTATGCCTTCGGCCCCGACGTCGGAATCAACGACGGCAATGGCGACTTCGCGGTCGTGGCCGAGTTCGACTCACGCGAGGACTACCTCGTCTATCGGGACGACGAGGAGCACGGCCGCATCATCCGAACGCTGATCGCGCCGTTTCTCGCCACCCGTACCGCCGTTCAATTCGACTTCGACGACTGAATCGCGCGTTCGTCGCCTCAATCGAACAACGTGGTCCCGAAGGGTTCACCATCGCCGCGCCCGCGTTCGAGCGCGATGAACCACTCGGTACCGAACGCTGCCTCGAACACCTCGGGGGGCATCTTGAAGAAGAACGAATCAGGACCGATCTGGCTTCGATGAGCGGCCATCGCTTCCTTCTTGGTGGCGATCACCGAGGAGACATCGACCGCATGGGTGATCACCGCTTCCGGTGAACCGAACTCGCTGCGATCTGCCGCCTCGGCCCGCTGTCGCATCTGCTCGACGGTTTCGCCTTCGAGTTCGCCCTCGAATTCCTCTTCGAAGACCGACGCGTTCTCGGCCATCTGCTTCATGATCCGGTCACGGTTCATCGTGGATTGGAACACACGATCAACACCGGCGATCTCCGCCGCACGCTTTCCGACACGATGCACCTGAATGTGATCCGGGTGCCCGTAGCCCCCGTGCGAGTCGTAGATGGTCACGACATCGGCATCTACCTCACGCAGTATCTTCGCGAATCGCTGGGCCGCCTCTTCGACATCGGCCTGCCAGAAACACGCGGGATTTTCGTTCGTCGGCTCGCCGATCATCCCACTGTCCTCGTAGCCGAGGAACTCGAGTCGGTCGACACCGAGAAGTTCGGCCGCCGCGTGCGATTCCTGCACTCGACGCTCCCAGAGTTGTTCGCCCTCGTTCAACACCCCCGGCTGCGGTTCGCCCTGTTCACCGCGTGTGGCGAGAACGAGAACGACGCGATGACCGTTCCGCGCGGCGAGCGCCATCGTCCCACCCGTTGCGATCGACTCGTCATCGGGATGGGCATGGAAGCACACGAGGGTGGCCATCAGGCGATCGCGCCGTTCTGTCGGAGGACCGAGAGGCGGGCGTCGTCGGCGACGCCCCATTCCCTCAACACCTCATCGGTGTGCTGACCCGGATGAGACGGCGGTCGCTGGATGCTCGCCTCGGTCCGAGAGAACCGCGGTGCCGGTGCCGGCTGCACCACTCCCGCATTCTCGACGAAGGTCTTTCGCGCGACCGTATGCGGGTGAGTCGTGGCTTCGCCCAGCGAAAGGATCGGCGCAACACACGCGTCGGAGCCATCGAAGATGGCCGCCCACTCGTCGCGGGTCTTGGTGAGAATCACCGCCGCAAG
>CAZMJK010000188.1:0-500 GCA_964566555.1 uncultured Bifidobacterium sp.
AGCGTCCGTTGTTCCAGTCCACGGCGGTGCCGCGGATACCGCCGCGAACACTCGCGATCGTGGGTGGTACCGCCGTGATGTTCGCTCTCTCGGTGTGGCGTTTCGATTCGGCCGGGTGGGCTGAACTCACGGCGTACCTGCTGGGGTTCGCCGTTCTCCTCCTGGCGAGCGTCATCGACGTCACGGAGTACCGACTGCCCGACGTCGTCGTCATCCCGGCGTTCACCGTGGGAATCGCGCTCGTCGTAACCGTCTCACTCGTCGATGGTTCATCGGAACGAATCCGTTTCGCGTTCGTGGGCGCTGCGATCGCGTTCGGATTGCTTCTCATCGCCCATCTGATCTCGCCGCAGGGAATGGGCTTCGGCGATGTGAAGTTCGCCGCGCTCCTCGGCTTGATGGCGGGCTGGCAGGGGGCGTCGATCCCCGACGTGCTGCTCCTCGTCCTCTGGCTGTTCCTGATCGGTTTCTCGTTGGGAACGGTCGGTGGGTTGGTGCTG
>CAZMJK010000188.1:510-3471 GCA_964566555.1 uncultured Bifidobacterium sp.
GGTCCATTCCTCGCTCTCGGGACATTCCTCACGATCATGCTGAGTGGTTCCCTCGTCGGGTGAACGCTCGAGGGTGCGAAACCGTCTTCGATACCGGGCGGGGGGCCGGTAGATTGTCCCGGTGCTGCGATATCTGACCGCCGGTGAATCCCATGGCAAGGCTCTCGTCGTGATCATCGAGGGTCTTCCCGCCGGGCTCCCCATCACCGTCGAGCAGATCCAGAACGAGTTGGCTCGCCGGCGCCTCGGCTTCGGACGCGGGCCGAGAATGAAGTTCGAGGCCGATGAGGTGACGATCCTCGCCGGCGTCCGTCATGGCGTGACCCTCGGGTCCCCGCTCGCCATCGAGATCGGCAACAGCGAATGGGAGAAGAAGTGGACCGAGGAGATGTCTCCTCACCCTGGCGCCACGAAACAGAAACTGACCACCCCTCGCCCGGGCCATGCCGATCTCACCGGGATGCAGAAGTACGGATTCGACGACGCTCGCAATGTGCTGGAGCGAGCTTCGGCGCGCGAGACCGCCGCACGGGTCGCTGCCGGCGCGGTGGCCAAGGCGTTGCTGTCGCATCTCGGAACCGAGGTGGGCTCCCATGTCGTCGCCCTCGGAGGTGTTCGGGCCGCGGCCCCGGCGCGTCCGGCGGCCGGCGGGTTCGGTGCCGTCGACGACTCCGAGGTCCGCTGTCTCGACCCTGAGGCCGAGGGCAGGATGATCGAGGCCATCAAGGCGGCGCAGAAGGCGGGCGACTCTCTCGGCGGCGTGGTCGAGGTGGTTGCCCACGGGGTCCCCATCGGCCTCGGGAGTCATGTGCATTGGGATCGGAAACTCGATGGGCTGCTGGCCCAGGCGTTCCTCTCCATCCAAGCGGTCAAGGGTGTCGAGATCGGTGATGGATTCGATGTCGCCGGTCGCCCCGGATCCGAGGCTCACGACCCGATCGTGTGGGATGAGACGACCTCGACCTACCGCCGCACGAGCTCGAACGCGGGCGGGATCGAAGGGGGGATGTCGACCGGTGAGGTCCTCGTCGCCCATGTGGCGATGAAGCCGCTTGCCACGTTGAACAAGCCGGTTCTCGCCACGGTCGACACCGCGACAAAAGAAGCGGGCGTCTCCTTCCGTGAGCGCACCGACGTGACAGCGGTCCCGGCGATGGGGGTTGTGGCCGAAGCGATGGCCGCACTCGTTCTCGCCGATGAGTCACTTCGGAAGTTCGGTGGTGATTCGCTCGAGGAATTCGTGCGGAACCACGACACGTTCATCGCCCAGGTGCGAGAGCAGACCTCTCGGATCGATCTCGAAGCCGCCCTCGACCCCGATGCGGTGCCGCTGAACTGGGACGCAAGTCAAGCGTTCGCCGACGGCACCGACGCTCCCACCTCGTGAACGCATCGCCGTCGCGAACAGCACACGTCGTGTTGATCGGAATGATGGGAGTGGGGAAGTCCACTGTTGGTCGTCGGCTGGCGAAGAAACTGCATCGACCATTCTTCGACTCCGATGACGAGGTCGTGAATCGAACCGGGCGTTCGGTCGTCGACATCTTCACCGTCGACGGCGAGGAGGTCTTCCGTGACATCGAGGCCGACGTCATGGCCGGACTCCTGTCCGCTCAATCTCCTTCGGTGATCGCCGCGGCGGGCGGAGCGATTCTGCGCGCACAGACCCGTGAACATCTGACGCGTGCGGCAACGGTGATCTGGATGCGGGCGCCGGTCGATGTTCTGGTGGAGCGAACCGCACGCGGGTCACATCGTCCTGCTCTTGCCGATGACCCGGTCGGGACACTCACCCAGATGGAGATGGATCGCGAAGCGCTCTACTCCGATGCCGCAGATGCAATCGTGGATTGCACCCAACCAATCGGCACCGTGGTTGACTCCATCGTCAAGGTTCTCGAAGGGGTACGCGCGTCATGATCGTCGTTCCTGTGGCGTTGTCCGATCGTTCCTATGACGTGGTCGTCGGGCCCGGTGTTCGGGCCGAGCTGTCGAGGATGATTCCCCCGTCGGCGAAGCGGGTCGCGATCGTCACGCAAGAGGGTCTCGATATCGACGTCGACCCAGGACGCGAGTCCAAGGTGTTCACCATGGGCGCGGGCGAGACCGCCAAGTCGATGGCCACGGTCGAATCGCTCTGTCGACAATTCGCACAGTGGGGCCTGACGCGTGCCGATTGCGTCGTCGGTGTTGGTGGCGGCATCGTGACCGATACCGCGGGATTCGCCGCCGCGTCGTACCACCGCGGTGTCCCGGTGGTCCATGTCGCCACCACCCTCGTGGCGCAGGTCGATGCCGCCATCGGCGGGAAGACCGGGGTCAATATCCCGGAGGGGAAGAACCTGATCGGCGCCTATTGGCAGCCGTCGGGGGTCCTGTGCGATACGGAGTTGCTGGTGACCCTTCCGCCCCGAGAGTTCCGGTGTGGATTGGGCGAGATCGCGAAGTACCACTTCCTCGGCGGCGAGGGAATCGGCGAACTGCCCCTCGACGAGCAGGTGGCGGCGTGTGTGGCGATCAAGGCTGCCGTTGTTGCCGGCGATGAACGCGAAGGAGGCGCTCGAGCGACGTTGAATTACGGGCACACCCTCGCCCACGCGATCGAGATCGCCGGTGGGCACGATCTTCGTCACGGCGAAGCAGTCGCGATCGGCTTGGTCTTCGCCGCCGAGCTCGCCCAACGACTGGGGCGAATCGATGTCGATCGCGTGAATGAACATCGCCGGATTGTCGGCTCGTATGACCTTCCGATGACGGTGCCCCGTGGCCTTGCCACCCCCGACCTCATCGAACTGATGGCCCGTGACAAGAAGGCACTGAACGGAATCACGTTCGTTCTCGACGGTCCGAATGGGGTTGAATCTGTTTCCGGAGTGCAAGCTTCCCTCATCGAAGACGCTCTTGACGCGATTCGAGAACCAGGAGATCGATGATGTCGACACCGCCGCTCGTGCTACTTCT
>CAZMJK010000188.1:3481-3813 GCA_964566555.1 uncultured Bifidobacterium sp.
GCGCATGGTTTGGCAATTGAGCATCTGCAATCGAATTCGGAATCCGAACTCGTCGACGCAATTCATGGAGCGCGCCGACGTTGCGCAGCCATCATCTTCAACCCCGGAGCGTTCACGCACTATGCCTGGTCGTTGCATGATGCGTTGGCGGCCTTCGACGGTCCTGTGATCGAACTCCATCTCTCGAATCCCGCCGCCCGCGACGAATGGCGGAAGACGTCTGTGGTGGCGCCGGTCGCGACCGGCACGATCGCAGGTTTCGGTGGTGACGGATATCGCCTCGCCGTCGATGCCGTCGCCGCGCTCCTCTCGTGATGTCGTCGGCATCTTCG
>CAZMJK010000189.1:0-3801 GCA_964566555.1 uncultured Bifidobacterium sp.
TATCCGACACTCCTGCCCCGTTCGCCGATGATCCAAGGGGTGATCACCGCACTCTCGGTCACGCTCGGGATCGCGCTGGGCACGTTGTTCGCATGGACGGCTCGCTGGGTGTGGCGCCTTGCCAAGCGACCGGTTCCGGCGATTCCCAATCGCAGGGGGCGAACACTTCTGTTCCTGCTCACGCTTTTGGGTGTGATCGTCGGACTGCCGTGGTGGTTGGTTCGTCAGAACGCGCAACGGGATCTGGTCTCGATGGAACCGGTCAGCGGGGGAGCGGTGCCCGTCATGGTCGTCGTGGCCGTGATCGTCGGGGCGCTGTTGTTCGTTCTCGGGCGGAGTGTCGCTCGTCTCGTGGCCCGTCTCGATCGCGGTGTCGATCGCATCATGCCGCGTTGGGCGGTCACCGCCATCACCGTGGTGATCGTCGGCAGTCTCTTCGTGGTCATCGCTCAGCGCGTCGTCTGGACGTCGTTCGTCAACTGGGCCAATGGCGTGTACTCGACCTTCGACACCGGCACCCCCGATGGCATCGCCCAACCCGTGACGCCGTTGCGTTCGGGTGGACCGGGGTCGCTCGTGGCGTGGAACTCGCTCGGATACGAAGGTCGGAATTTCGCCGGTGGGGGACCGACACGTTCGCAGTTGCAGGAATTCGCCGGTGCGAACGTCACAGTGAAGGAGCCGATCCGCGCCTACGTCGGAATCGATTCGGTCGATGTACTCCCTGATTCGTCAGCCCTTCCCGAGGCTCAAGCGCAGCGGGCGATCGCGGAGCTCGATCGCACTGACGCATGGAGTCGATCCGTACTGGCGGTGGTCACCGTGACCGGAACCGGATGGGTGGACCCGTGGTTCGCCGCGTCGTTGGAGTACATGAACAACGGCGACACAGCGATCGTTGCCACGCAGTATTCCTTCCTGCCCAGTTGGATCTCCTTCCTCGTTGATCTGGACAAGGCCTCGGCAAGTGGTCGCGCAACGGTCGACGCGGTGGTGGCGAAGTGGCGGTCGTTGCCGGTCGGTCAGCGACCGCGACTCATCGTCGATGGCATTTCGCTCGGCACCTACGGCTCGGAGCACGCCTTCAACGGCACCACTCTCGACGATTCGATCGGTCGAGCGCTCGCCGATGTCGATGGTGTGCTGTACGCCGGTCCGACGTTCATGAACCCGATCTGGATGCAGGTGGTCGATGGTCGATCGCCGTCGTCACCGTCCTGGCGCCCGCAGGTGAACGGACCGGTTTACGCCTGGAACCGTCCCCAGGATGACGACACGTCGATCGCCGGCGGTGGTCGATTGCCAGGACGAAGCATCGTGTATCTCACGCAACCCTCCGACCCGGTTACCTGGGCCGGGTTCGCATCCCTTTGGTCGACACCGGAATGGATGCGGGGCCAGCGCGGCTACGACGTTCCCTCGGGGACGTTGTGGTTTCCGGGGGTGACGTTCATCCAAGAGGTGTTCGACCTGATGGCCGGATTCAGCACACCTCCCGGACACGGCCACAACTACAACGCGTCGATCGTGTACGGCGTTGCTGCCGTCGCCGCCCCCGATGGATGGTCGACCGCGTCGACTGAACGACTCTCGCAGCTGCTGGTGGCGGCCGATCTGAAGTGAACGCATGTCGGCACGTGTGACTCGATTCCTTTGGCTGTGCGTCGCCTCGCTCATCGCGTTCAACGTCGCGCGTGGTCTGGGAGTGCTCGGCGCGTTCGCCGACTGGGTCGAGCTCGTCCTTGCGTTGATCCTCACCTTCGTGGCGCTTCGCAGTGACCTGTCGTTGGCCGATATCGGTCTCGAACGACAGCGACTTCGGGCGGGAGCGATCTGGGGTGGTGCCGCGTTCGCGGTGGTCCTTCTCGTGGTGTTCGCCGCCGGAGTGATCCCGGCGACATCGGGATTCCTTCACGACGAGCGAGCCGAGGTCTCTTTCGGCGCGCTGCTGGTGGATGTCGTCATCGGGATCGGGCTGTTGACCGTCATCCCCGAGGAGCTGCTGTTTCGGGGAGTGCTCCTCGGCGCGTCCACCAAGCAGTGGGGTGTACGAACCGGCGTGGTGTTCTCCTCTGCCCTCTTCGGCCTGTGGCATGTGTTCCCCACACTCTCGACCGCCGGCGGGAACGAACAGTTCGCCCAGGCCGAGACCAGCACACTCGGTCGACTCGGTCTCGTGGGCGGTGCGGTCGTCGCCACCGCACTCGCCGGTGCCGTGTTCAGCTGGCTACGACTTCGTTCCGGAAGCCTGTTGGCTCCGATGATCGGACACCTGTCGACCAACGGCGTGGCCCTTGCGGTGGCGTGGGTGGTGGTTCACTGATCCCGGACTGTCGATGCGGTACGCGGGCGTCCGTTGGGCGAGAATGTCGGCCGCTAGATCTCGCACATGTCGCACCGGAGAGACCACCGAATGAGCGTCGACCTGGGACTCAGTCCCGATCAGGAATCCATCGCCGAACTCTTCAACGGGTTCTTCGCCAACGAGGCACCACCCGCGGTGGCTCGGGCGGCCGAGCCATTGGGATTCGATCGCGATCTGTGGAACAAGGTGATCGAGCTGGGTGCTCCGGGAATGGGGAGTTCGATCGAGCACGGTGGGGGCGGCGCAACACTGGGCGATCTCGTCGTCGTCGCCGAGACCGTCGGGCGTTCGATCGCGCCGGTGCCGTTGATCGATCATCTTGCGGCGCTGTCGTTGCTCACCGACGAGGATCTGGTGGCCGGCGCTGCGATCGCCGCGGTTGCTGTTCGCCCGGCGACCGCCGACGGACGCTGGGCGCTCGTGCCTGCCGGGGCCGTCGCCGATGTCGTCATCGGCATCGACGGCGACGAGACGGTGGTCGTCCGCTCCACACCTCCGCTCGACGGTCCTCGCAATCATGGGTCGATGCCGATCGCCGACCGCTCCGCCCGCGAGGGTGAGCGACGGTCGCTCGGACCGGCGGACCTGTTCGACACGGTGCTCGACCGTTGGAAGTTGCTGACGGCTGCTGCCCTCGTCGGAATCGCCGATGCTGCGAAGGATCTCGGGGTCACGTACGTGAAGGAACGCGAGCAGTTCGGAGTGCCGGTCGGTTCGTTCCAAGCGGTGCAGCACGGTCTCGCCGACCTTCCCGTCGCGATCGACGGTGGTCGTCTGCTCACGCACAAAGCGGCGTGGGCGCTCGAGACGATCAGCGATGGTGAGATCGATTGGGCCAACAACGACATCACCGACGGTCCCACACTGGCGACCATGGCGTTGCTGTTCGCCGCCGATGCAGCGGTGATGGCCACCGATCGAAGCCTCCACTACCACGGCGGCTACGGCTTCGCCGAGGAGTACGACATCCAGATGTATTACCGACGGGCGCGCGGCTGGTCACTCATTCTCGATGACCCGACAACGGTGGGTCTGTCGCTGGCCGACCGACTGTTCGGAAAGGTCGGTGCCTGACATGGACTTCTCACTCTCGCCCGAGGTCGTCGAATTCCGCGACGAGATCCGCAGCATCATCCGCGACTTCGTCACCGCCGACGTCATCGATCGCATGCACACCACCGGTGTCTTCGATGCTCCCGAACTGAATCTCGAACTCGGTCGCCGAGGAATTCTCGAGCGGGCGTGTCCCGGTCTCGGCAAGGGCGATCCCATCGAGATGTACGTGATGTTCAACGAACTCGAGAAGGCGGGGGCACCCTACGACGGTCTCGCCGTTGCGTTGATGATCGCCGCCGTCGTGAACAAGCTCGGAACCGACGAGCAGAAGCAACGCATCATCCCGTCGATCATCTCCGGCGAAGCGCTCGTGTGCATGG
>CAZMJK010000190.1:0-3791 GCA_964566555.1 uncultured Bifidobacterium sp.
GAACGGCCACCACCACAGGCAGCGGTGACCACGCTGATCGCAGCGATGACCCCGACTGCGAGAACTGCGCCGCGAGAGCGACGTGAGTGCTTGCCTGACGGCATTCGTTTCCCCCTTGTCGTGCAGCGGATTTCCGCGGCAATGAACACCGGAGACGCTAGTCACCTGTGCCGATGGTCACAAGGAGGACCCGACCGATCGTCACACTCCCCGATAGCTCAGATCGGACCGATCTCGGGCCCCAATTGTGAAGTCCGCCTCCCACTGAAAGGTGTCGTTCCGATTGAAGGCGACGGTGTAGTTCCAGTCGAAGGCACACACCCGCTTGGCGATCAACCAGCGCCCCGCCCGACGCTCGAACCGATCGATGTACCGCAGCCCCATCACCATGTCGGTCGCATCGCCCGCAGCATCGGGTCGACTCACATGATGCGCGACGCAGTAGGTATCGACCTGGGCGACATCACCTTCGAGTCGAATGTGGGGCAACGCGATGAAGTGCGTCGTCGCGGCGAAGTGGGGAAGCACCGCACACACCCAGTCGGCGAACTCGTCCCCCGATCCGCGGAAGGAGTTGTGATCGTCGAAACCGTCGGGGTGGTAGCAGGATGCCATGAGTTCGCGGTCGAGCCGATCGGTGCCGCGCGCCAATCGCTGGATCACGTCGGTGATCTCCGCGCGGGCCAGAAGGTCATCGGTGGTCAGCATGCGAGGAGTCTCGCGAAAGATCGAGAGCGTCGCTCAGGCGTTCTCGAGTTCGGGCCATTCACCCGGATGGGGCGCTTCCTGCGATTCGAGATCGGGAAGGAAGACGTACGCCGCGATCGAACCGCACAGAGCAACACCGGCACACACGAAGCATCCGAGTCGCATTCCCTGCATGAACGCGTCGGTGGCCGAATTCGTGAACAGTTGTTGCACCTCGGCCGGAGCCTGACGCGCGACTTCGATCGCGGCTGCCATCGATGCCTTGGCCGCCTTGACTGCCTCACCTGGGATCTGGGGGAAGTTGGCGAGGAAGTCGCCGATCTTCGGCGCATAGATCGAGGCGAAGACACTTCCCACGACCGCAACCCCGAGCGTTCCGCCCACTTCACGAGTGGTGTCGTTCACTGCGGCGCCAGCCCCTGCCTTCTCCTTCGGCAATGACGACATCACGGCAGCCGTCGATGGTGAGGTCACGAGCGCGAGGCCGGTGGCGATGAACGCCATGGAGATGATGACGGGTCCGAAATAGGCGGTGTCGGCATCGCACAATCCGATGATGATGAAGCCCACCATCATGGTGAGCAAGCCAGTGCCGACAACTCGACGAGGCCCGTAGCGCAATGCGAGACGTGCGGCGTTGGGTGCGGTGATGCCAGCGAAGATCGCGAACGGGAGTGTGTGGAGACCGGCCGAAAGCGTCGAGTAGCCACGCACGAATTGGAAGTACTGGGTCACGATGAAGATGAAGCCGAACAGCGTGAAGAACGCGACGGCGATCGATCCGGCGGCGGCACTGAAGCGGGCGATCCGGAAAACACGAACATCCAAGAGTGGATGTTCTCGAGTGCGTTCCCACAGCACGAACAGGGTCAACAACACCGCGGCGCCGATGAATCCGAGGATCGTGGCCAACGAATTCCAGCCCCAGCGGGGGCCTTCGATCACCGTGAAGACGAGGAGGCCGACACCGGAGATCGAGAGAACGGTGCCGAGCAAATCGAATCGACCTGCTTCCGGGTCGCGGGAGGTCGGAACGAGGAACCAACCGGCGATCAACGCCACCGCCACGATCGGAACGTTGACGAGGAATACCGAGCCCCACCAGAAATGCTCGAGGAGGAACCCACCGGTGACCGGTCCGAACGCAACGGCCATTCCCGAGACGGCGGACCAGATACCGATCGCTTTCGCGCGTTCGGTCGGATCGGTGAAGACGTTGGTGAGAATGGCGAGCGTGGCGGGGAAGACAAGCGCCGCGCCGATGCCCATGAGGGCGCGGGCGGTGATGAGTTGCCCGGAACTCGTCGACAGCGCGCCCAAGACCGAGGTCACCGCGAAGATCACCAGACCGACCTGCATAGTGCCTTTCCGTCCGATGCGATCGCCGAGACCACCGGCAGCCAACAGAAGCCCGGCGAAGACGAGGCTGTAGGCGTCGACGATCCATTGGAGTTCGGTGGTCGACGCACCGAGGTCTCGACTGAGTGTCGGCAGGGCGACATTCACGATGGTGTTGTCGACCACCACGAGGAACACGCTGAGGGCCAGCACGACCAGGATCAACCAGCGGCGGCGATAGACGGTGTCGGCATTCATGAGGGCTCCACGGATGAAGGGAGGGCTTGGATCCAGATTATGGATCATTGTTCCATAAATGTGGAGTCCTGTGCAATAAGATGTGGCGATGGCCTCCCCCAGCCCACGATCGGCACCGACCCGACATCGCACCCCCTCGCTCGAGGTCACCGGCACCGTCGTCGACGCAGCTCTGCGCATCATCGCTGCCGAAGGGGCCGAGGCGGTCACGGTGCGGCGGTTGGCTCGGGAGGCCGACGTCGCCCCCATGACCATCTACAACCGATTCGGCGATATGTACGGCGTCTTCGATGCCGTCCTCGAACACGGATTCACGGTCTTCGTCGAACAGCTCCGCTCACCGCGTCCGAGCGACGACCCGGTCGCCGATCTGCGCCAGATGGGGCGGGCGTATCGAACCTTCGCGATCGAGAACCCCGATCTCTACCAGTTCATGTTTCTCAATTCGCTGCAGGATCTGGAGCCATCGGAGGGCGCAGCACTTCAGGCGGCCAACGCCTTTGATGTGTTGTTCACGATGGTGACCAGAGCGCTCGACACCAAGCAGTTCCGACCGGGCAACGCGTCGGTGATCGCGCAACAGATCTGGGCGTCCTGCCACGGCGCCGTCACGCTCGAACTGCTCGACATGTTCGAATTCGCCGATGCAGAGAAGACCTACGAGGCACTCCTCGTCACATTGCTGCGCGGGCTGGTCACGAATCCAGGGGGAGTTGCAGCACTCGCCTGATGCCGGGTTCGAGTTCGGTGACATGGCCGCTTCCGACCGTGTCCTCCGCCAGAACCACCGATCCCGCCGGTAACAGACGACTGTCGCCGTCACTGGTCGTGATCCGCACCCAGCCGTCGAGGAAGACCACGAACTGCCGTCGGGGCGCACGATGCGGAGCCGGTTCCTGGTCGATCGCCTGCACATCGAGGAACTGCAGACGATCGACCGCTGCGCCTGCTGAGACCCACAACTCGGCAACGCCCTTCTCGGCCGGATGCACCTCGCGTTCGAGTGCAACCTCCTCGAGATGGGTCTCACCGTTCTCGTCAGCCCAGATGCGCACGTAGTCCACGAGGACGAGCCTGCCATCCGGGACTCGGCCCACCAAATGATCGTGAGCAACCGAAGCGGCACTGTCCTACGATCGCCCGAGTAGGCGCAGTCCTGCGCAGGGGCAACCAACGGAGGGGGACGCAATGATCCACGCCGATTTCACCGAGTTCAAGGAAACCGCGGGCCAGGACCCGTTCACGCTTCAGAATTCGAAACTTCTGAAAGTGCATCTGAAGTACGGACCGATCAAGGCCCAGGTCGGGTCGATGGTCGCGTATCAGGGTGATGTGCAGTTCACCCATGCCGGTTCCGGTGGTGCGTCCAACTGGTTGAAGTCGAAGGTCACCGGCGAGGGCGTCGTCGCCGAGGATGTCACCGGCAGCGGTGAGGTGTTCCTCGTCAACATGGCGCAGGACGTCAAGATCATGTACCTCGAGAACGA
>CAZMJK010000191.1:0-2592 GCA_964566555.1 uncultured Bifidobacterium sp.
ATTCCTCCCGAATAGGTCTTCGCCGGTCGGTTGGCGGCGTCGGTGAGATCGAAGTGTTCGAGCAGCTCCTCGGCCACTCGTGACGCGGAACGTCGGGACAACTGGAAGAGTTGCCCGACCATGCGCAGGTTTTCGCGGCCCGTGAGGTTCTCGTCGACGGCTGCGTACTGGCCAGCGAGGCCGATGCTCGAGCGAACCTTATTGGCATCCTTCACCACGTCGAGGCCGTTGACCCGCGCCCACCCGGAATCCGGCACCAACGTCGTCGTGAGCACTCGGACCGTCGTCGTCTTCCCCGCACCGTTCGGACCGAGGAGGCCGAGAACCGTCCCCATTTCGACGGAGAAGTCGACGCCATTCAGCGCCTTGACATCGCCCTTGAAGGTCTTTCGCAATCCCTCGGCTTCGATCGCGGCGCTCATGACTCCATCACGGAAGCGAGACTAGTTGAGCCGTCTCGACACGCTCTTCGATCACTCTGCCATCAACCGAACGTGATCTCGCGGCGCGCCATCTTCCAACCCTGCTCGGTTCGTCGAAGTGTGTCGTGGTAGTGCCCGACCATGGTGACTCGGGGGGCCACGTCGGTCTCGACGTAGAACACCCAGTACGAGTCGGCGACGGCCTCATCATCGGAGGTGAAGTCGACTGCGGTTGACGCAACGACATGACGCGTGTGACTGCCCGCCCCCACCCCTCCCTCGGCCCGTCGTGAGCGGCAACCGTCGAGGATGTCGTTGCGTCCGTGCCTCGGAGCATTGGGCATCATCCAGTCGGCGTCCTCGGTGAAGAGTTCGGCGTACTGCTCGCACGTGCCGAGCCCGTCGGCGTACTGCGCCAATCGAACGATGACGTTCCGAACGGCCCACTCATCGGCCGCCTGCTCCCCGGGTGTGCGTCGAGAGCCCATAGTTCGATTTCTCCTGACGATCGGCTTCCTCGTGACGTCCGGCTCCGCCGACGCCGGTCGGAAGCGTGCCACATCCCACGGCGGTCGGTGACGTGCGAGGATTCACCGATGGAGATCTCGATCGGAATCACCCCAGGACCCGATGCCGTGCGCCTTGCACTGCTCGCCGAGGAACTCGGCTACCGGAGGGCATGGATGTACGACTCCGCCGCCCTCTACGAGGACATCTGGATCACGATCGCCAATGTCCTGAATGCAACCTCCAACCTCGACGTCGGCACTGCCGTCCTGGTACCCAACCTGCGACACGTGATGACCACCGCCTCCGCCATCGCCACGATTGAGCGAATGGCACCGGGCCGTCTCATGTGCGGCTTCGGGACCGGATTCACCGCCCGCATGGTGCTCGGGAAGAAGGCGCTGTCGTGGGCGACGACGCGGTCATATCTCGAAAGCCTCCATACCCTCCTGCAGGGTGGTGTGGCCGAGGTCGATGGCGAGAAGGTTCAGATGATCCATCGACCATCCCTCGCCGCCCCTCGACCGATCGATGTGCCTCTCCTCCTCTCCGCCATGGGCCCCAAGGGTCTCTCCATCACCGCGGAGTTGATCGAGAGCGGCGTCTGCCGCGGTCTCATGGGCGTCCAGCCCTCGGAGGGCCCGTGGGGTCATCAGGTCGTGATGGTGTCCGGCACCGTTCTCGACGACGGTGAATCCGCCGATTCGGAGCGAGCGCGATCGGCGATCGGACCCTGGTACGTCGTGGGGTACCACGGATGTTGGGAGGCCGCTCCCGAGTTCCTTCCCGCCATGCCCGGCGGGGCCGAATGGCAGGCCGACGTGGAGTCCGCACGGCCCGAGGGAGAACGGCACCTCACCGTCCACGAGGGGCATGTCACCGAGGTCTTCGGGCGGGATCAGGTCGTGCTGGACCTCGCTGATGAGGCAACGCTGGCCGGCGTCGGCTGGACCGGTGATCGCGCGTCGATCCGCGACAAGGTCGATCACGCGTCCAACCTCGGCGTGAAGGAGATCCTCTATACGCCTGCCGGCCCCGACGTCGAGCGGGAGATGCGTGCGTTCGCCTCGGCGACCATCTCCTGACCAATGGACCACCACTCCCGCACTCGACGATTCCCGAGTCGCGCCAGTTGGGCCACCCTCTTCGGCGTCGTCCCCGATCACGGGTTGCACCGACGTTCCAGCGACGTCTTCCGGCTGATCTGCGGACTCCTCCTCTTCGCCCTCGGGACAATCGGATCGCTCTCCTATTCGCATCTCGAGCGATCCATCCACTCCGCCGTCGAATCTCTCCCCGACCCGATACTCACCGTCGCTCGAGTCACGAACGGCGGTGGCATCGTCGCCGCCATCATCGTCGTCTACGCCATCGCCCTCTCATCCCGACGCATCCGATTCATAGGCGGAATCACGCTCGCCCTCGTTGGCGGGTCGCTGCTCGTCCTCGGCCTCCAACACCTGATCGACGCGCCTTCCGTTGTCGACGCGACGGCGAAGAACCTCATCGGCTATCCGCAGTATCCACCGGTGCGACTCACAGTCCTCGCCGCGGTGTTCTTCGTGTCGGGTCCGGAACTCACGCGACCATCTCGCCGCCTGATGTCCTCGTTGCTCGTCATCGTCGC
Source organism: uncultured Bifidobacterium sp. (assembly GCA_964566555.1). GTDB lineage: Bacteria > Actinomycetota > Acidimicrobiia > Acidimicrobiales > Acidimicrobilacustridaceae > Acidimicrobilacustris. Next base: position 2,557 of record CAZMJK010000191.1, read on the forward strand.
CATCAGTGCCATCGCCCGTACCGAGGGCTACCCCGC
>CAZMJK010000191.1:2602-3790 GCA_964566555.1 uncultured Bifidobacterium sp.
GTGATCGGTGCGGTCGCGCTCGGCTGGGCCATCGCCGCCGCCATCCATCTCGCCCTGGGCTCACCGGACGGCGCGCCGGACCCGGCCGAGGTCACCTCGGATCTCGACTCGATCGGCATCGAGACCGACCACCTGGACGTGAGCCCGGTCCAGTCGTGGGGCGAGAAGGCCTACAGCGGAACTCGAGCAGACGGCACTCCGCTCCGAGTGATCGTCATCGGTCGTGACGCAACCGATGCCCAGGTGCTGACCAAGATCGGCCGTTTCCTTTGGTACAAGGACTCTGGCCCTGTGCTCAGCCTCGGCCGTCAACAACAGATCGAACACAGGGCGTTCGCGCTTCTTCTCGCGGAACGAGCAGGGGTTCGCGTGCCGCACGTCGTGACCGCTGCGACGATCGGAAGTCGAGGCGATGCGACACTCGTGCTGGAAACCTCCACCGGCGAGTTGCTCGATCAGCTCCGCGACGCCGACATCGACGATCAGTTCCTCGACGACACATGGGCCCAGCTCGCCGCTCTCCACGCGGCCGGCATCACTCATGGTGGGATCTGGGCGCAATCGTTCGTTCGAACGACGGCAGGCGTCGCGTTCACCGATCTCGCGACCGCCAACACCACACCCGATCCCGACGCCTATCTCTCTGATCGCGTCGCGCTCCTTGCCACGCTTGCCGACCGGTTCGATCACCAACGAGTGATCGCGTCGGCGCAGCGAGCGCTCGGCAACGACGGGCTCGCCGCCCTCCTCCCCTATCTCCAGACCACCGCACTCCCGCGGGTGAATCGACGATCCGCCGACGGACTGAAGAAGCTCTGCTCGCAATTGCGGGACGAGGTGAGCTCCGCCACTGGCGTGGAGGCTCCGAAACTCGAAGAACTCCGTCGCATCGCTCCTTCGACCATCGTGATCGCCGCCTTCACCATCCTCGGGATGTACCTCCTCATCGGACAGTTCGCCCATGTCGAATGGGGAGCGATGTTCCGAGATGCCCATTGGATCTGGGTTCCCGTGGTCTTCCTCCTCGCGTGGGTGCCGATCGGAGGACTGGCGATGTCCCTGCTGGGCTCGGTGAGTAAACCCCTGCCCCTGCGGCCCGTCGTGATGCTGGAGATCGGCACGAAATTCACGGGGCTCGCCGGTGGAGGCGTCACGACCTTCGCGCTGCAGGTGCGGTTTTTCCAGAAA
>CAZMJK010000192.1:0-2547 GCA_964566555.1 uncultured Bifidobacterium sp.
GGTGGACGAGGCCGGGACGTACGCCCACGATGACGCCGTTCACCGCCACCACGTCGACCTCCGGATCGACCCGTCGACCTAGCTCGGCCACTTCACCATTCACGGTGACCACTCCGTCGGCGATCAGGTCCTCGCACACCCTGCGACTCCCGATCCCTATGCGGGCGAGCACCTTCTGCAAGCGCTCACCCGATCGGTCATCCTCGGTCACACCGATCCGTCCCCATCGAGGAGGTCCCCCAACGAGGGCCGTCCCTCGCCGGTCTCGTCACCGGCGCTCTCGTCGACGACCGTGTCCTCCGCCATCGATTCCACGCGGAGTCCCATCTCCAGTGCTTCGACGACATCGGCGCCAGGGACGAAGTCGGCGATCGAGGGCAATTGGGAAAGTGAGTCCAAACCCATCTTCATGAGGAACTCAGGGGTCGTCCCGAACATGACCGCCTGACCGGGCCCTGGATCTCGGGCCACCTCGGCGATGTAGCCACGTTGTTCCAAGGTGCGAACGACGCTGTCGACACCGACGCCGCGGATGGAGGCGATTTGCGCCCGGCTGATCGGCTGCTTGTAGGCCACGATGGCCAACGTTTCCAGGGCGGCGGCGGACAACTTCGCCGACTGCCCCTCGAGCACGAACTGTTCGACATACGGCGACTGGTCCGGATGGCTTTGATAACGCCAGCCCCCGGCAACCTTCACCAACTGAAAGCCCCGTTCGTCTCGCTCGTACTGCGCGGCAAGTTCGGTCAACAGCTCTTCCACACGTGGTCCGGGGAGGTTCGTCAGTTGGCCGAGCATGTCGGCAGCAACCGGAGTGTCGGCGACCATGATGATCGCCTCGAGCGCTCGTTGGATTTCGGCAGTCATCGTGATCCTCAGCCGTCGTAGTTGTCGATATCAGCAAGGTCGGCCACGCCGATGGCTGGTGATCCAACCCAGACGATCTCGATGTCACCGAATGCCTTCGGTTGATCGAGTTCGATGAAACCTTGTTTGAACAGTTCGAGTACCGCCAAGAACCGGACGACGATTTCGAGACGTTCGACGAGACTCTCGGTGAGACGTCGGAACGACACGCGCCCGAATCGTGGCAACTCGTCGACGAGTTCCTCAACGGCTTCTCCGACGCTCACACGAACGGAGTGGATGTGATCCACGCTCACGGCCGGAACGGGTTTCGGGGTCATCGCCCGGATGTAGGCGGCTCGCAGATCGTCGATATCGACCCCCTCGAGGAGATCGGGGGCCAGTTCGAGGTAGCGCTCGTCGAGACCGGCACGGCGAGGAACGCACAGTGCGGCATTGTCGAAGAGTTCGGACAGGACGTGCGCGGCGTCTTTGAACGTCTTGCAGTCGAGCAGTCGAGCGATGAGGAGGTCCCGTTCCTCCCACAACGAGAATTCGTCGTCGAGATCGATATCGGCGTCTTCGGGCAACAGGCGTTTGCACTTGAGTTCGACGAGGGTGGCGGCGATCAGGAGGAACTCGGTGGTGATCTCCAGATCGAGATGCTCCAGTTTCTCGATCTCGGCGAGGTAGGCATCGACGATGCGCGCGAGGGAGATCTCGTACAGATCGACCTGCTCTCTCAGAATGAGATGGAGCAGGAGATCGAACGGACCCTCGAAAACGGACGTCTGAACCTCGTATGGCACAGGGTCACGTTAGAGGCGTCGGACGGGGTGGCCGTGCATTACGAGCCATTGTGTGCTGTCGCACCACGGCGCCTCGGCGAATCCCGTCCGCTGCTCCCCCCTTCGACCTCTAGCATCGAGAGCCATGACACGCGTCTTCTCGGGGATCAAACCCACCGGTCCCGTCCAGCTCGGGAATCTCCTCGGTGCGCTCCGGCATTGGGTCGCCGACCAAGACGAGGCCGACACCATCTTCTGCGTCGTCGACCTTCATGCCCTCACCGTGCCCCAGGATCCGGCGGAACTACGGAGCCGAACGCTCGAGTTGGCCCAACTTCTCATCGCCATCGGTATCGATCCGCAGCGCTCGACTCTCTTCGTTCAGAGTCATGTCCCGGAACACGCAGAGTTGTCCTGGCTGATGGAGTGCACGGCGTCATTCGGCGAACTTCGGCGCATGACCCAGTTCAAGGACAAGAGCGACGGCGCAGAATTCGTCTCCGCCGGCCTCTTCACCTATCCCGCGCTCATGGCCGCCGACATCCTTCTCTACGACACCGACCGCGTCCCGGTGGGTGACGATCAGAAGCAGCACCTCGAACTGGCCCGGGATCTCGCGATTCGATTCAATAACCGTTACGGCGACACGTTCGTGGTCCCCGAACCCGCCATCGCCAAGGTCGGGGCGCGGGTCATGGACCTCCAACACCCGACCAAGAAGATGTCGAAATCCGAGGACTCCCCTCAGGGGACGATCCTCGTCCTCGAGGACCTCGACGCCGTCACCAAGAAGATCAAACGGGCCGTGACCGACACCGAGACCGACGTGAGATTCGATCCCGCGGCGAAGCCCGGGGTCTCGAATCTGCTGTCGATCCTCAGCGCGTGCACGAATGAGTCACCCGATGCGCTG
>CAZMJK010000192.1:2557-2918 GCA_964566555.1 uncultured Bifidobacterium sp.
TTCGGCCGATTCAGCTCCGCTACGCGGAGCTCGCGGCCGACCCCGGGGGGACGGCCGCACTGCTGGCCACTGGCGCGGAGAAGGCTCGCTCGATCGCCTCGACGGTGCTCGACCGGGCGCGCACGGCGATCGGTCTGCTCCCACCTCGGGAGTGAATCGAGGCGGGACGCGATTCAGGGAGCCATCGAAGCGCCGTCGGCGAATCCCGACGGCGTATGGCGCCCGGCACAGGAGTGCTCGAACAGTCCGTAGCCCACCTTGTCGCCGATCGTCGCCTTACCCACGTGGTCGAGGATGCTGTACTGCGTGGCGATCAGGATGCCCGGATCGGCCTGATTGGTGAGGTCGTAGGTTGCGGTCT
>CAZMJK010000192.1:2959-3774 GCA_964566555.1 uncultured Bifidobacterium sp.
GAGACACTCGATCTCGACCACGAGAGCTGAACCGTCGGCGGCCTGCGCGGTGATCGTGGCCGATTCGGGGATGCGAGTGCCAGATCGGTACGTGATGTCATAACGCGGGTACCCGAGCGGTTCGACTCGCCCGTCGGGCCAGACACGCAGCGCGTCGTTGAGGGTGCGCAGACCATCACCGTCTTCTTGAGCGATGAAGACGAGAGCGAACTCCTCGAACCGCAAGGGAACGTAGACCCAATAGAAGCCCCCGTCGACCTTCGGTTCAGCGACCCACCGTCCCGCCGGTTCGGGCTCGCCCACCGGTCGGATTCCCCACGATCGATCGCGAGTACCGACCCATGTCCCGGGATCGACAGCGAGCTCCTCGCCCTTGACCCGAATGAACCCTTCCCACGTGCCGACCTGTGCGAAACGCTGTGCATCGAGCATGATCTTCGCGCCGTTGCGAGAAACATGCGGCGACTCGTCAACGGCGGGGAACGAACCTCGCCAACGAAGGTCGAACTCGAACTCCTGGTCCTTGCCCTCGCAGAGAAGTCGCAGTTCATTCAACGGGTCGATGACCTCGATGCGATACGGACCGACCTTCTGATTCATGCGATCCGGTCCGAGCGCATCCGACATCCGAATCGTGTGCTGGAGATCTCCACGACGGATACAGGCGAACGCATCGGTGACCCCGAGGTTCGGGTACTGGCCGAGACCGGTGATGAGGAACACCTCGCCGGATCGGTCATGGGCGTTCCAATAGGAACGGTCGTAGAAGTTGCGATCACTCGAAGCCGCATGCGCAAGCGAATAGGGCGCCTGAT
>CAZMJK010000193.1:0-2307 GCA_964566555.1 uncultured Bifidobacterium sp.
TCTGCATCGTGTTGGCCATTCGCGGTCCCGATGAACGCACGATGGATCGCATCTGTGAACTTGTCCCGCTCGTGCAGGAGGAGGTCGGCATCAACGTCGCCGTGAGCGCCGGCATCGTGACCGAGGCGCAGGCGAAGCGTTTCGCTGACGTCGGTGTCCATCGCTACAACCACAATCTCGAAACTGCCGAGTCGTTCTTCGAGAACGTGGTCACGACCCACACGTGGGCGGAGCGATTCGACACCTGCCAACTCGTGCGCGATCACGGGATGGAGCTGTGTTGCGGCGTCCTGCTCGGCATGGGTGAATCGGTCGACCAGCGCATCGAACTGATCGGCCAACTGCGGGCGGTGGATCCTGCGGAGGTTCCACTGAACTTTCTCAACCCTCGTCCGGGGACGCCCTTCGCCGGACTCCCATTGACCGAGCCCCTCGAGGCGATCCGGTGGATCTCGCTCTTCCGTCTCGGACTGCCCTCGGTGATCCTGCGCTATGCCGGTGGACGAGAGGTCACGTTGCGGGAACTGCAGGCGCTCGGTCTCACCTCGGGGATCAACGCGCTGATCGTCGGCAACTACCTCACCACGCTCGGTCGTTCCCCCGAAGAGGATCTCCAGATGTTGGCCGACCTCCAGATGCCGATCGGCGCGCTGTCGAAGGCCATCTAAGGGTGATCGAGTCGTACTGCCGGTGGTGCGGTACCGCGCTCGATGAGCATCCCGATCTCTCGTGTCGGCGCGAACTCGATCCACCGCGGTTCTGCCCGCAGTGCGGACGGCGATTGCGTGTCAAGGTGCACACGGCGGGCTATGAGGCCGCGTGTCGCGACCATGGTGATATTCGGGATTAACTGCCGGGGCAGGACTGCACGACGGCACCGGCGGGTTGGATCGGGTCGGGCATCGGCTTTCCGGCGAATCGATCACCGATCCAGGTGACCATCGATGAGAACGACGGTGCGATCACCCCTGCGTGGGATTGACCGGCGAACACCCACCGTTGTTCGACCTGACCGATCTTGCACAGTTGGTCGAAGAGCACCGAGGAGGAGATCACCGGGATCTGTTCGTCGTTGCCACCGTGGATGATGAGCAGCGGGGCGGGGATCGGGGCCGAGAAGGTTCCCGGATCGTTGTCCTTGAGCAGTTGGTTCCATCCGGGGATCGTCGACGGATCGGCCTTCTGGAGTTTGGCGAAGTCGAGGCCGGCGGCGGCCTTGCCGAGATCGCCACTGCACATGGTGTCCATGTTGTCGAGGAAGGCGATGCCCTCTGGCGTGAGCACCTGCGTGAGGTCGGCCTTCTCGTCGCCGTAGGCCGCGTTCATGGCGGCGGCGACCATGGCGATGTAGTGCTTGAACGGACTCTGCTGCAAGGCGGCATTGACGAGGAGGAGTTGCGACGGGGGAGCGCCGGCGACGTCGGCGACGAGTTCGAGTTCGGGGGCGTAGGTCTTGGCGATCTTCCCGGCGAACATCGCGGCGTGACCACCTTGGGAGTGGCCCCACACCACGAATCGCTTCGACGCGTTCGCGTTGGGGAACGACTGCGCCGTGCGAACGATGTCGATCACGCCGCGTGCTTCACTCTCGCCGACGATGTATGGATGACGGCCCGGAGTTCCCAGGCCCTCGTAATCGGTGGCGACGACGAGGTAGCCGGCGTCGAGCAGTCCGTTGGCGAGCGTGACGAACTCGGTGGGTTTGAGTGATGGGGCGCAACTATCGGCGATGCCGGTCGTGCCGTGGGCCCAGGTGATGACCGGCCATCCACCGCTCGGAGCGGTGCCGTTGGGAATGAGGATGAGACCCGTCACCGGGATGTCGTTCCCGCCGATCGAGGTCGAGTGGTACATCACTCGATGCATCGAACCCTTCAGGCCCGGCGCCTCGACCGACTCGGATGCGATCAGCGTTCCGGGTGCACCCGCCGGGAGGGGGTCGGGCACTCCGTAGAAGTCCGGAAGATCCGGCGAACCCTTGACCACCGCCGTCGGTTTCGCGGTCGAGCTCGACGAGGAGTCTGAGGAACAGCCGATCGCGACGACGGCGAGCACGGCGGCAAGGAGAACAGCAAGTGAACGTTTGGTGGCCATCGATGGTCCTTTCCCGATTGGCCGAGACGCTACTTGTGGGGGCAGGTTCACGCTGCGATCAACACGTCGATCGCTGCACTCCCGGATCGGGGACGATCTGATCGCCGGGACCCGCACCCAGTCGAGCCGAGATCCACCGCACCATCGAGGGAAGGGTCGCCCGCACGACGGTGGTGTGGTCGGTGCCGAGACCCAGCCAGAGTTCGGTCGGTC
>CAZMJK010000193.1:2317-3757 GCA_964566555.1 uncultured Bifidobacterium sp.
TGCACAGAATCGTCGAAGGACTTCGACCGAGTTCTGCGCGGGGATGAGATCGTCGGCATCGCCGTGGATGATGAGCGTCGGCACCGAGGACGGTGTGTCGATGAACAACGGGTCATTGGCGCGCAGCATCGACCGCCACTCCTCGCTCGGCGGTGTCTTGGCGAGAGCGGTGTTCGGTGCCATTGCGCCGATGGCGGCGTAGAGGTCGGCATTGCACGCCTGCGTCGATCTGACTGCCAGCTCCACCCCGGCATCGGACAGCGCCGCGTCGAGAGGGAGTCGTTCGGGATCGATGCCGTTGAATCCGAGTCCGACCATGATGGGGAACGGTTCCGTGGTGACGGTGGCGTCCATGGCGAACGAGTCGAGTCCCGACGCCGGTGCCCCGGCGACGATCGCTTCGACGAGAATCTCGGGCGCATACCGTTCGGCGATCGTGGTGGTGAACAGCGCCGCGTGTCCCCCTTGGGAATGGCCCCACACCGCGACGTGTCGACTCATGGACCAATCGGGAACACGAGATGCGGCGAGCGCGATGTCGAGTGTCGATCTCGCCTCGCTCGCGCCCACGAGGTACGGATGGCGACCGATGGTTCCGAGTCCTTCGTAATCCGTGGCGACGAACGCGTAGCCCGCGGCGAGGATCGGTTGCGCCGGCAGCATGCGGCTCGGGTCGGTTGAGGGTGCGCATCGATCACCAATGCCGGTGGTCGAGTGTGCCCACGAGAGGATGGGCCACCCGCCCGGCGGTGCCGTCCCATTCGGCAGGATCACCAGACCGGTGACGGCGATGGGATGGTCGTCGACGCTCCGCGACGAATAGGCGACGCGGAAGGCGCGATTGGGCAGCGTGGCCAAAGCGATGGGTTCGCTGGCGAGGATGGTCCCCGGTGCCACCCCGTCCGGGTCCGGGATCGTCGAATAGAAGGGGGGAAGCCCTCCTCCGAGGGCCTCGGTCCTCGCCGGTGGGGGAGGTTGCGGTGGGGGCGCGGTGGTCTTCTCGGCCGCTGGGGAGCAACCGGCGAACAGCACCATGACCGCCAGGAGGAGCGCTGCGCAGGTCGACCGCTGTGGAACCATCCCTCGATTCTTGCTGCTGGCCGACGGTATCGCTCCGGTCCGCACGGCTGTCGGGGGGATTGGGTACGCTTTGCGGTGGCGAGCGGAGAAGGGGCCACGTCAGGAACGCGTACGCCTGTGGCCACAAAACAGAGTTCTCCCAAACGATCGTCCTCCAAGTCCTCGTCCGGTTCCCGGTCCTCGGCGCGACGAGCGCCGGCGAAGAAGTCATCGGCGAAGACCTCCTCGGCCAAACGTGGTTCGGGCGCGCCCAAGGGACGTTCCGCGGCGCGACGACCGGCTCCGAGCCCGGTTCGTGACGCATTCGCGGGACACGGTCATGACGTATGGGGTGTCGCGCTCATCGCTCTCGGGCTGCTG
>CAZMJK010000194.1:0-343 GCA_964566555.1 uncultured Bifidobacterium sp.
ACCTGATCCGGGTCATGCCGGCGAAGGAAGTTTCGGTTCGCGTCTGTTGTGCTCGTTCGTGTCGTCAACCTTCGGGACGCAGATGTCGCAACGTGAGCGGAAGTCGAACCGGCATGCGATCGTCGTTGTCGGCGGGGTCGCGCCGAATCTCGCGTTCCTTGAAACGGTTGATCCGGAGAGTGCCGTCGTCGTCGCCGCCGACTCCGGTGCGGTGCACGCCAGCGCTGCAAAGCTGTCCATCGATTTCGCAGTCGGGGATTTCGATTCGATCCCGGCTGGACTCCTCGCTGAACTGGAGCGCACGGGCGTCACTATCGAGCGTCATCCCGCCATGAAGGATGCG
>CAZMJK010000194.1:353-3755 GCA_964566555.1 uncultured Bifidobacterium sp.
GACCTCGAACTCGCCATCGAGGTCGCATTACGGGAGGGTGCTGACGTCATCACCGTTGTCGGTGGACATGGCGGACGCGTCGACCAATCGTTCGCGAACGCGCTCGTGATCGCGTCACCGGCGTACTCGCATGTCGAGATGCACGCAGTGTTGGATCAAGCGCTCGTGTCGGTCGTCCATGGAGGTGGTCGAGTTGCCCTCTCCGGCACCCCCGGTGATGTCGTCACCATCCTCGCATTGCATGGAGACGCAGTCGGCATTTCCTCGAAGGGTCTGGAGTACGGCCTCGACCGCGACACGCTGCACGCGGGATCGACCCGCGGAGTCAGCAACGTGTTCCTCGACGATCATGCAGAGGTATCGCTCGACCACGGAACCATCATCGTCGTGCGTCCGGGTCCTGAAATGTTCGTTGCCAGCGAAGGGGAGAACCAGTGAAACGTTCAATCGGACTCGTCATCCTTACGATGGCCTTGATCGTGAGTGCATGTGGCGGTGCCACGCCTACATCGAAACCAGCCACCATTCCTCAGGTTCTGGTCAACGGGAACCTTCCTCGTTTCGATTCGCCGGTGACGATCAGGGTGCTCACTCACGATTCATTCGCGGTGTCGCAAAACGTCCTCGACGAATTCACAGCTGCGACGAACATCAATGTCGAGATCGTGCCGTCGGGGGATGCCGTGGCCATGACCAACGCGGCCATCCTCACGGCGGGAAATCCTGTCGCCGATGTGATCTTCGGCTTCGACGAGAACCTCCTCAGTTCGGTGTTGGACGCATCGCTTCTCGATGTCTTCGTTCCCGAGCGCATCGCCGGAGTCGATCCTCAGTACCGAATCGATGCTTCGGGTCGGGCGACGCCGATCGACCATGGTGATGTGTGCGTCAATTTCGATCGGGCCGAATTCGTTCGGTCGGGCCGAACCCTCCCGACCACCTTCGAATCGCTGGCCGATCCGTCGGTGAAGAACGAGTTCGTGGTGCAGGATCCGGCCACCTCGACGCCGGGACTTGCATTCCTGCTCGCCACGATCGAGCACTTCGGGGGTGGTGACGACCCGTCATCGAACGCCGGGTGGTTGCGGTACTGGAAGCAGCTCAAGGGCAACGGGGTCCAGGTCGTCGATGGTTGGGAGACGGCCTACTACGGCGCCTTCTCCGGGGGGAGCGGGAAGGGTGATCGGTCGCTCGTCGTGAGTTACGCATCGAGTCCTCCTGCTGAGGTCTCCGATACCACTCTCGCGATGGACGCAACGCCGACCGGCGTCGTGCCCGCTACGTGCTATCGCCAGACGGAGTTCGCCGGCATTCTCCGTGGTTCCTCGAATACCAAAGCGGCCGCCGCATTCATCGAGTTCATGTTGGGGGCCTCGTTTCAAGCCGATGTGCCGTCGCAGATGTAGGTCTACCCGGTGGTGACGGCTACGCCGCTGCCGCCGACGTTCGAGAAGTACACCGCATCAGTTCGTGAGCCACTGTCGATCCCCTATGCCGAAGTCGCGGCCAACCGCGATCGGTGGATCGGGCAATGGTCGGATCTGTTTCGTTGACGGCACCTTCCACTCACCTGCGACACCGAAGCCGCCCCGACGTGTGGCGGCTTCTGTTTGCTGCGCCGCCTCTGATCTTTCTGGGTGTCTTCTTCCTCTTGCCCGTCTCCGCCATCCTCCTGCGCGGCCTGAGGCCCGGAGGGGAATGGGATGTTTCGGTCTTCGCTGAGGTCGCGACCGACCCGGCGATGCGGAAGGTCCTCTGGTTCACCGTTTGGGAGAGTGTGGCGTCGACTCTCCTCTGTGTGGTCGCTGCGCTGCCAGCTGCTGCGATGTTCGCTCGTTATCGCTTTCGTGGGAAGCAACTGCTCTGGTCTGCGTTGCTCGTCCCGTTCGTGCTTCCGACCATCGTGGTCGCGGTCTCGATGCTCGGGGTCATCGGCGGCGGGGGAGTCGTCGGCGTGGACCTCAGCGGATCGGTGTGGGCGATTCTGATCGCGCACGTCTTTTTCAATTACGCGGTCGTCGTCAGGACGGTGGGATCGACGTGGTCAACCATCGATCCCCGCACCGAAGAAGCGGCGCGCACCTTGGGGGCGTCGCCCATTCGGGCGTTTCTGGATGTCACGTGGCCGATGCTGCGCTCATCGGTGGTGGCCGCGGCATCTGTCGTCTTCCTCTTCAGTTTCACGTCGTTTGGAATCGTGCTCATCTTGGGTGGACGTACTCATCGAACGCTCGAGGTCGAGATCTACGACCAGACCGCCCGGTACCTCCACCTCGATATCGCTGCAGTACTCGCCATCGTGCAATTGCTGGTGGTCGTTGCCGTCTTGGTGTGGTTCGGTCGTTCCCAGCGTAGGAGGGCGATCATCTTCGACCAGCGTTCGGCCCGGGAGACCGAGCACGCGGTCACCTCATGGCGTCAGCGTGTGTTGATCACAGCGAACCTCTGTTTCATGGCGGCGCTCTTGGGCGTGCCGTTGCTCGTTCTCGTCGTTCGATCATTCGATACCCCCTCGGGCTGGGGATTCGAGTTCTACCGACTGCTGACCGATTCCCGGGGCGGTTCGACGTCGTTCGTGCCCCCACTCGATGCAGTGGGCAACTCGTTGCTGTTCGCAGTCTTGGCCACACTCATCGCCGTCATCCTCGGAGGGTGTGCGGCCATCGCGATCGTCGGCACGAAGACGCGTCCGTCCGATTCCCGATTCGGTCGATGGACCGATACGGCGCTGATGATCCCCCTCGGTACGTCGGCGGTCACCATCGGATTCGGCTTCCTGATCGTCTTCGACGAGCCGCCACTCAACATCCGATCGTCCATCTGGCTGATCCCGATCGCGCATTCGTTGGTCGCGCTCCCATTCGTCGTTCGTGTGCTGGTTCCGGCAATGCGATCGATCGATCCCCGTTTGCGCGAGAGTGCCGCCACACTCGGCGCGTCGCCTGCGAAGGTCTGGCTCTCCGTTGATGTGCCGATTCTCGGACGAGCGTTCGCTGCCGCAGCAGGCTTCGCGTTCGCGGTCTCGCTCGGCGAGTTCGGTGCCACTGCCTTCCTTGCTCGGCCTGATCGCCCGACGATGCCGATTGCGATCTTCCGCAGTCTGGGTCGCCCAGGAGAAGCCAATTTCGGTCAGGCGATGGCCATGTCGACGGTGCTCATGGTCTTGACGGTGATCGTGATGCTCTCGATCGATCGGTTCCGACCCTCGAGTGTGACGGAGTTCTGAGATGAGCGAATCCTTCCTTCGCGTCGTGGGCGTCAGCGCGCTCCACCCCGGTACATCGGTGGAGGCATTGCGTGATGTGACCTTCTCGATGGATCGCGGGGAGGTGGTCGCTCTACTCGGATCCTCGGGAGCGGGGAAGTCCTCGCTGCTTCGCGCGCTCTCCGGGCTCCTCCCGG
>CAZMJK010000195.1:0-3728 GCA_964566555.1 uncultured Bifidobacterium sp.
CCTCGACCTCGGTACGACGCGTTTCGATATCACCTACCGCGCCGTGGTCATGGGCATCTTGAATCGGACGCCGGACTCCTTCTACGACCAGGGTTCGTACTTCGAGTTCGAGGATTTCCTCCGCAAGGCGGAGCAGCTCGTGGCCGACGGCGCCGACTTCCTCGATGTCGGCGGTGTGAAGGCTGGTCCCGGCGACGAGGTCAGTGAGCAGGAAGAGCTCGACCGTGTGGTCCCGGCGATCGAGGCTCTTCGTCGTCGATTCGATCTCCCGCTCTCGGTCGATACGTGGCGAGCCTCGGTAGCGAAGGCCTGTTTCGACGCCGGCGCCTGCATCGGGAACGACATCAGCGGATTCGCCGATCCCGCGTATCTCGACGTCTGTGCCGACGCCGGCGCATCAGTCGTGGCGACGCATATCCGACTCGCTCCGAGGGTTCCCGATCCTGACCCGCAGTACGACGATGTCGTCGTCGCCGTTTGTGAGTTCCTCGCCGATCGAGCCGCTCGGGCGAGGGCCGCTGGGATTCCGGCTGAACGGATCATGGTCGACGCCGGTCTCGATCTCGGAAAGTCGGAACTCCAGTCGAAGATCCTGTTGCGTTCATCGGACGCGCTCACGGCGCTCGGTTATCCAGTGTTCCTCTCGGCGTCGAACAAGCGCTTCCTTTGGACGCTCCTCGACGTCGAACGAGGTTCGGCCGGCGACGGAACGATGGCCGCGCATTCGCTCGGCATCGCGCTCGGATGTCGAATCCTTCGTGCCCATGACGTTCGCAACGGACGTCGAGTGGCAGATGTGATGGCGGCGATTCTCGAAGCAGCATGAACGTCAACGTCTCCGCCCCGGTCTTTCTGGTGAAGGGAAGCGACGACGTGATACTCGGCGACGAGGTGTCCTCGTTGGTGTCACAACTCGTTGGTTCCGGGGATCGCACGCTCCTCCTCGCGGAACTGTCGATCGCGGATCACGCGCTCGACGATGGCGGGTACACGATCGGACCGGTCGTAGATGCTTCGCAGACGTTCCCTTTCCTGAGTGATCGGCGCGTGGTGCTCGTGCATCACGCGGCGGTCTTCTCCACCAAGGATGCGGTCTCGCCGCTGGTGCACTACCTCGCCGACCCATTGGAGACCACGTCTCTGGTCCTGGTGTGGGAGAAGGATCCTCGACCGAATCGACAGGCGAAGACTCCCGCCGTGCCCAAGGCGTTGGCCGAAGCGGTTGCGGCCTGTGGAGGTGTCATCGTCGATACCGCTCCGGGCACGGGCAAGGCGCAGAACGCGTGGCTCGACGAACGCCTCTCGGCGGCGCCGGTGAAGTTCGATGCAGCGGCCCGGCGCACGCTCGTCGATCATCTCGGGAGCGATCTCTCGCGCCTTCCTTCGCTGCTCGAACTCCTCGAATCGGTCTTCGGGGCGGGGGCGAAGGTGTCGGCCCCTGATATCGAGCCCTACCTGGGTCTTTCGGGGGATGTGGCCCCGTGGGATCTCACCGATGCGATCGATGGCGGAGACGTCACCGGAGCGCTCGATGTCCTCAACCGGATGATGGTGGGCGGTGGGCGCCATCCGCTTCAGGTTCTCGCGACACTCACGAACCATTACGTACGCATGATCCGGCTCGATGATCCCGACCTCCGGGGGGAGAAGGACGCGGCCGACATCCTGGGGATCAAGGGGAGCACCTTCCCCGCCAAGAAGGCGCTCGACGGGGCGCGACGACTCGGTAGTGATCGTCTGGCCGAGGTCGCTGCGTTGTTGGCCCAAGCCGATCTGGATCTGCACGGGGCCAAGGCATGGCCACCCGAGCTCGTGATCGAAGTGCTCGTCGCCCGTTTGGCTGGTCGCAGTCGATCCGGGTCACGCTCGGCGCGGCGCTAGATCGGTTCGGGAGGCACAAAATGAAACGAACCGGAGCGAGGCTCCGGTTCGGTCAACTCGTCGCGCTCGGAAGCGCAGCGGTTACTTCGTGGCGGCGTTGATACGCGCCATCAAGCGGCTCTTGCGGCGAGCGGCCTGATTCTTGTGGATGACACCCTTGGATGCCGCCGTATCGATGCGCTTGATCGCGAGGCGGGCTTGCTCGGCGACATCGGCGCTGCCTTCTTCCGCTGCCGACAGTGCACGCTTGGTACGCGTCTTGAGTTCGGAACGGACCGCCTTGTTGCGGAGTCGTGCCTTCTCGTTCTGTCGGTTTCGCTTGATCTGGCTCTTGATGTTGGCCACGGGGTCCTCTGTCGTTCGAAGCAGGTGGAGAATCGGGGTGCGTGTGGGGTGGGGGCGTGGTCGCAAGACCGGACCCGAACACGAAGGGGAAAGCATAGCGGGCAAGGGCTCTCGGTACACAAGAGGCCGGTTGCCAGCGCACTCCGTCTAGGATCAGCAGGCCCCTCGCCCCAAGGACGCCTGCCTTCGTGGCCCCCCTCGACCGAATTCGCAATCTCTGCATCATCGCCCATATCGATCACGGGAAGTCCACCTTGGCGGACCGCCTGCTCGAACTCTGTGGCGCGGTCGACCCCCGCGAGATGCGAGCCCAGTACCTCGATTCGATGGACATCGAGCGGGAACGAGGCATCACGATCAAATTGCAGAGCGTGCGGCTCGATTACCGGGACCACATCGTCCATCTCATCGATACGCCGGGTCACGTCGACTTCGGCTACGAGGTGAGCCGGTCGCTCGCCGCCTGTGAGGGCGCGATCCTGCTCGTCGATGCCGCCCAGGGCATCGAGATCGTGGCGGCGTTGAACAAGATCGACCTGCCAGCGGCGGATCCGGATCGGTACGCCGCCGAGATCGAGAAGGTGCTCGGCATTCCGGCCGATGAGATCCTCCGGGTGAGTGCGAAGACCGGCGAGGGCGTGGCCGAACTCCTTGACGCTGTGATCGATCGGATCCCCGCTCCAGTGGGTGACCCCGATGCTCCGCTGCAAGGTCTGATCTTCGCTTCCCCTTTCCACCAATACCGCGGCGTGATCTCGTCAGTTCGAATCATGAACGGCACCTTGAAGACCGGATCACGGCTCAAGTTCGTCCAAGCTGGCGCCGTCCACGACGCCGACGAAGTCGGCGTTCGCCGTCCCGATCCGACACCGGTCGCGGCACTCGGGGCGGGGGAGGTCGGTTATCTGATCGCGGGAATCAAGGATGTGGGAGAGGCGCGATCGGGCGAGACCATCACGACCAACGCCGATCCCGCTCCTGCGCTCGATGGCTACGCCGAACCCCGACCGATGGTGTTCTGTGGCCTCTACCCGGTCGATGGTGACGAGTTCCCGACCCTTCGAGAGGCGTTGGAGAAGTTGCGGCTCAACGATTCGAGTTACACCTACGCCGCCGAGAGCTCTGGTGCGCTCGGTTTCGGCTTTCGGTGCGGGTTCCTCGGTCTGCTCCACATGGAGATCATTCGCGAACGACTCGAAAGGGAATTCAACCTTTCGCTCATCGCAACCGCGCCGTCGGTGCAGTACATCGTGCATCGGACCAATGGCGACACACTCACGATCGACAACCCGAGCGAGTTGCCTCCTGCCGCCGAGGTCGACCACATCGAAGAGCCCTTCCTTCGGGCGACGATCCTGACACCCACCGATTACACCGGGACCTTGATGGAACTCTGCCAGGGGCGACGCGGTGAGATGGTGAAACTCGAGTACCTCTCGCCGGAGCGAATGGAGCTCGTCTACGAATTGCCCTTGGCCGAGGTGGTGACGGACTTCTTCGAT
>CAZMJK010000196.1:0-3373 GCA_964566555.1 uncultured Bifidobacterium sp.
CGATCGATGCGGAGTTCGCCAACGCGATCGCAGCGTTGACGTCGGCGAACGTTGCGCTCGTGGTGAGTCCCGACGGGGCGGAGAGCGCGTAGAGGGCGAATTCATAGGAGTTCGTTCCCGCCGTGGGGCATGGACCAGACCACCGGGCCGTGCCGGAACTGTTCACGATCTGGATCGCCCCGGAGGGGACGCCGCCTTGGGGAATGGAGACCGTGGCCGGTCCGAGACCGGCCAAGAGCCACAAACTCTGGCTCGGCGCGTTTTGATTCGTCACGACCAGTACGAGTTCGGCAGTTCCGCTGGGGACCCCGCTGATGGTGAGTGGGGGGGAAGTGTTGACCCCGTCGCAGGTGTACGGCTTCGGTATCGCCTGACCGGATTTCCATGCGGTGGTCTGCAACTGGAATCCGGTGGCGCTGAGTTGTGCGCCGCCGGCGACACTCGATGCCGAACCAGCTGGGATGGTGGCGCCGGAATTCTTGCGGGGAGGCGCCGTCGCGCCGGGCTTCGGATCCTGGAGGGTCCGCCCACTCGTTCCGCACGCGCTCACCACAGCGGCGACTGCGATGGCGATGCTCACCGCAAGGAGGCGATGGCGCGAATGGCGGCGCTTCGGGGGGGACGTCATCGGAACGACATTAGGTGGACGACGGGCGGGTGGGGCGCCGCCCCGGCCCGCGACCGGTAGCGTGCGGAAATGGCTGACCGCTGCATCCTTTCGATCCACGCTCATCCCGATGATGAAGCGTCCAAAGGCGCCTCCACCATTGCGCGATACAAATCAGAAGGGGTTCGAGCCGTTCTCGTGACCTGTACCGGCGGAGAGGAGGGCGACATCCTCAATCCGGTGATGGATCGGCCCGAGGTACGGGCCGATCTGGCCGCGGTGCGGTTGCGCGAACTCGAGGCCGCATCAGCACTTATCGGATACGACGATGTCATCCTTTTCGGCTGTCGCGGCGCCGGCCGGGCTGTTCCCGGGGGGAGTCACCCTCCTCCTGCATGCGGCTCTTCCGATCTGGACGAAGCCGTTGGGCGACTCGTTGAGATTATCCGGCGCGAGTGCCCGCAGGTGATCCTCACCTACGGCGATGACCAACAGGGGTATCCGCACCCCGATCATCTTCGGGTGCACGACATCTCGATCCCGGCGTTCGAGTTGGCCGGTGATGCGTCGTATCGCCCGGAACTCGGTGCACCGTTCACTCCGCTCAAGATGTACTACTCGGTGTGGGCGCGGGCCCGTATCGAAGCCACGCACGCGAAGTTCCTCGAACTCGGCCTCGAATCTCCGTTCTCGGACGAGTGGTTCACTCGTCCGAGTCAGGATGATCGGGTGACCACCACGATCGATATCCAACCGTGGTTCGACGTTCGTCTGGAGGCGCTTCTCGCGCATGCGACCCAGGTCGATCCGGATTCCGCCTTCTGGTTCGGGCTCCCTCGCGAGATCGCTCGAACGGTGCATCCTTATGAGGACTACATCCTCGCGTTCTCGCGCGTCGCCACCGACCTGCCTGAAACCGACCTCTTCGCGGGGATCGATTGATATGAACTGGCCAGACTCGCCACCGACTCAGCCGCCGGCGCAACCGCCGACACAACCGCCGATCACGCCGCCATCGCCGTCGACTCCCGGTCCCGCTTCGAACGGGGCACCCGCCGGATCGGCCGCCCGCCGGTCACCGAGACGAGCTCGAACGATTCTCGGGATCGTCATGCTCTTCGTCGCCGGCCTTTCTGCCACGATGGGCATCGCGTCGTTCTGGACCGCAAACGCGATCCTCGACGAGGGCACATGGGTGGCGACCAGCCGGGCGATCGTCGACAACCCAGGCGTGCAGAAAGATGTCGCCCAAGCGCTCTCGACGCAGATCGTCGACGTGGTGGGCGTGGAGACGTTCGTCGCCGGGGTGTTGCCGGGACCGTTGAGCAGTTTCTCGGGAACGGTCACGCAGCAGGTCACCGACCTTCTCACCTTGGCGACCACGCAAGTGGTGAAGACTGATGCGTTCCTCGCCGTGTGGGAAGCCGCGATTCGGGCGACGCACGATGAATTCGTACACGCCGTCGACGGGAGCAATCGATTCCTCGCCGTCGATTCGAAGGGACTGTCTCTGGACCTCGGTGCATCGTTGACCGAGATCAACAAGCAACTCAACGCGCGAGGTATCACCGTTCTCAACAATGTCGATCTGCAGTCGATCAACCTCAACATCCTTCTGGTCGACGCTCCGGGACTCGAGCGGATCCAGACCTGGGTTCGAGTGCTGCGAGTTGGAGCGATCGTGTTTCCCGCCATAGCCGTCATCGGAGCGATCGCCGGGTTGGTGATCGCTCGTCGTCGGGTCTTCGCCGTGATGTCGGGCGCAGTAGGGGCACTGGTCGGTGCCGGCATCGTGGCGTTCATCTCGTCGAGTGGTCGAGAACAGGCGGTCGAACGGATCGCCGGTGGACTTCTCGGGACCTCTTCCGCTCAAGTCATCGTCGACGAGATCCTCACTGGACTCGATTCGGCGCTGAAGGTGACGGCCGTGGTGGCGGGCGTGGTGCTCATCGCGTCGGCGGTCGTCGCTGCGGTTCTGGCCTCTCGATCGCGGCAACCGGACGCTGGGCCGGTTTCTCCGGCGGTGTGATGGAACTCGTCCCATGGGGTGCCGATCGAGTCGATGACATCATCGACCTGATGCTGCGCGTGGCGGCAGAAGAGGACCTCACCCCTGAGGAGGTCCACACCGCGTGCCATGAACATTCCGGGATCGTGATGGCGACGGAGGACGGAGAATCCGTCGTCGCGGTCGGCATCGACCGGAATGACGACGGTGAACTCGTTGCTGCGATCCGACTGATCGCGGTGGGACCGAATGTGCAGCGTCAGGGTCGCGGTCGGATGCTTCTGGAACATGCCGAGCGTTGGGCTGCAGAGCGTGGTGCCCACGAACTCTCGGTCGGCGGTGCGTTGCCGTTCGCGCTCTGGCCCGGCGCACCTGTCGAATCACCGATTGCGGAACTCTGTGTCACCCAGGGGTACGAGGTGTACGAGTTCTGGGAATCGTTCCATCTCGACTCCGCCTACCGCTCTCCAACTCCCGACGGCGTCGTGATCCGCCGCGCCATTCACGATGAGGACGTGACGCGAGTGCTTCTCGCCGCGACGTCGGGGTGGCCTCGTAATGCCGACGAGATCGCACGGGCGCTCGAGCACGGCACCTGTCATGTCGCGCTTCGAGGCGATGTGGATCCCGTGGTCGTCGGAATCGGGTGCCATTCGATCACCCGTGCGGGATGGACCGGACCGCTCATCGTCGACGAGTCCTATCGTCGCCGAGGTATCGGGAAGGCATTGCTGGGCCAGATGTGTCGCGATCTCATG
>CAZMJK010000196.1:3427-3702 GCA_964566555.1 uncultured Bifidobacterium sp.
AATTCGATCGGGTGGTGATTGCCGATCTCCCCGATGATCGTGCCCTGGCTTTCATCAACTCGACGGGAGCGATCGCCTCCACCCGGTATCAGCGGATGACGAAGCGACTGTCTTCGTCGACGATCGACTGAGACCTCAACCGGCGCGCTGCAGTTCCCGGAGTTCGCGATAGCCGATGAGGTGAGCGCCGGATCGTTCGATCAACGTGCGCAGGCGCGAGTCGTGACAGACGAGATGGAGGGCATCGACTCGTGACGCCCAGTCGGTGCCGATGG
>CAZMJK010000197.1:0-3691 GCA_964566555.1 uncultured Bifidobacterium sp.
AGTTCGTGCGTTGCACAACGACCACGTTGTTCACCGTTGGGCACGATTCCATCGCCACATCGACATTCGGCTTCAGAAGTGAAGGCGCGCCCCGTCGGTAGCCGCCATCGGCAGTGATGATGACTTTGCACTCACCATCGTGAACACGATCGATGATCGAGTCGGGTGAGAACCCACCGAAGATCACCGAGTGCGCAACACCAATTCGCGTGCACGCCAACATCGCAACGGGAAGTTCGGGGATCATGGGCATGTAGATCGCAGCACGGTCGCCCTTCTCGAGACCGAGACCCATGAGCACGTTGGCGAACTTCTTCACTTCGTCGAGAAGGTCCGCATAGGTGATGGTGCGCGTATCGCCGGGTTCACCCTCCCAGTGATAGGCCACGCGATCGCCGATGCCATTGGCGACATGCCGGTCGAGGCAGTTCTCCGAAACATTGAGTTTCCCGCCAACAAACCACTTGGCGAAGGGAAGTTCCCATTCGAGGGTGGTGGTGAAATCGGTGTCCCAATCGAGAAGCTCCCGTGCCTGGCGGGCCCAGAACGCTTCGAAATCGGCGTCGGCTTCGCGGTACAGCGAATCATTCGAGGTCAGTGCCGCAGCGGCGAACTCGGGTGACGGCGGAAAGGTCCGCTCTTCAAGGAAGTAATCCTCGATCGTCGGTTCGGTCATGGCGGTCCCCTCATTCGCTCTCGAGCCTCGGCTCCACAACGAGTGGAGCCTACCGGTCGATTCCCGACCAGATCCGAGTCACGAACGCGCCGGCACGAACCACTCGGCGACGATGAACGCCCCGAGCCCGGTGGGGTCGAGAAGCGCCTCGGCTTCGCCGATCCGACTACGAGCCCGTAGGGACTCGACATCGGGTGCCATCGCCGTCTCCTTCCAGAGCCGACGCCCCTCATCGACGAGTGCGGCGATTCCCAGTTCCTCGAGGAACTGGCGCTGCGACAAGAGGACGGTCGGTTCCGCAACGGTTGCGAGTTGGTCGAACGCAACATCAGTGGTGATATCGCAATAACCGGGATGGTCAAGAGGATGCCCACCGCGCTCCTGGCCGACGAACGTGCGCAACCAGCCCATCGCAGGTCGTGCCGCAATCTCTGCCGTTGTTGCGCCGTAGTCGATCGCAATCACAACTCCGCGGTCGACCCGATCGAGCGCCGCAGCAAGCCACTGCGTTGCGTGTTCCTGTAGCGGCATCCACTCCCCCGGTGCCGCCGATGACATCACTGGCTCAAGATGCGCGGGCACTTCGGTGGACGCAACCACGAACTCTAGGCCACCTTCACCATGAACGACATCGAGCCGTTCGAAGTTGCTCGCGCCGTCGTGTCGAACGATGTCGAAGGCGAGATTGTCGAGAAGTTCATTGGCCAGAACAACGCCAGTGATCCCATACGGCGCGATCGAACTCGAGGCGAATCGGGGACCGGCGCCAACGCCCCTCACGAACAGGTCGACACCCGCGGCGTCGAGATCGCCGAGCCAGCCATCGAGGTGCTCAGCGTGCAGCGCTCGTTGTTCGGCAGAACGCTCCACCATCAAGTAACGAAGTGCGGAGGTGCATTCCGGTTTGGCGAACGCGATCGATCGTGCGAGCGTTCCCGGCCCCGCACCGAACTCGACGACAACGAATTCGTCAGGAGAGCCCAGCGAGAACCACTCCTGATCAAGTCGTCGTGCCACGAGCGCACCGAAGAGCGGCCCGACTTCGGGACTGGTGAGGAAATCGCCGCGTCGACCAGCCCGACCGGTCGTGGCGTAGAACCCGATGGACTCGTCGTACAACGCGATGTCCATGTACTGCGCGAAGGACATTCGAGTTCCGACCGGGAACCGAGAGCGGAACTCCTCGGTCATGGCCGATCAGCGCAAGAGGGTAAAGAGTGTGACCTGATCGGTGAAGTGCGTGAGTGCTCCGGGGAACACGCCCCAGACCAGCGTGAAGGCCATGGTGATGATGAGCGCGAACGAGAGCGAGGCCGGGACCTTGATCGGCGTGCGATCGCCATCAGGGGCCTCGTCCATCCACATCACGCGGATGAGTCGTCCGTAATAGGCGAAGGCGATGACCGAGTTGAGACCCACGACAACGGCAAGCACATAGCCCGAGGCCGTGCCCGCTGACGCCAGCGAACTGAAGATCGAGAGCTTGGCGAACCAACCCGCCGCCGGCGGGATGCCGGCGAGTGAGAACAGGAAGATCGTCATGCACACCGTGAGAACGGGCGCATAGGAGAACAACCCGCCGAAACTCTTGATGTCAGCCGAGCGTGTCTTGCGAGCAACCGCGAGCACCACGGCGAAGGCACCGAGGTTCATCCCCGCGTAGATCAGCAGGTAGATCACGATCGATCGCAGCGCCTCTCCCCCGGTACCGAGGCTGGCACCAGCAACGGCGAGCGGAGCGAGGATGTAGCCGGCCTGGGCGATACCCGAATAGGCGAGCATGCGAACGACGTTGGTCTGACGAAGCGCAATGAGATTGCCGACCGTCATCGAAAGTGCGGCGAGCGCCCACATGAGCGGTTCCCAGACATCGTTGCGTCCGTAGAAACCGATGAAGAGCACGTTGAGAATCGCTACGAAACCGGCGGCCTTCGATGCAACAGCGAGGAACGCGGTGACCGGGGTGGGTGCACCTTCGTACGTATCGGGAGCCCACTGATGGAAGGGAACGGCCGACACCTTGAAGGCGAACCCGATGAGCACGAACGCGATGCCGAGGGTGATGATGGGTTGGGTGCTGATGTAGGAACCGAGTTCAGCCCCGATGACCTCGAGCAGTGTCGAGCCCGTGATACCGAAGACCAAGGACATGCCGTAGAGCAGGATCGCGGAGGCGAACACACCCATCAGGTAGTACTTGATGCCCGCTTCGTTGCTCTTCTGATCGCGCTTGCGCCAGGCCGCCATCATGTAGGCGGGGATCGAAACGAGTTCGAGGGCGATGAAGATGCTGATGAGGTCGCGGGCCGATGCCATGACCATCATGCCCAGCACCGACGACACCAGAAGCGTGTAGTACTCACCCTCGTAGTAGTCACCTTCGGCGATGTAATTCGTCGAGAGCAGGATGACCACGTAGCCCGCCACGAGGAACAGTGCCTTGAGGATGAGGGCGTAGTTGTCGACCACGAAGCCACCGCCGAACAACGTGCGGTTCACGCCGTCATAAGCGAGCGAAGCAACGGGGATGAGGGCAAGAAGCAGGCCGATACCGGCCACCGAAGACGTCGCCCAACGCGAGCGCTCGCCGGTGAACGCGTCGAGAAGGCTCAACACCACGATCGTCACGGCCACGATGATCTCGGGCGCGAGCGCGTGGTAGTCGATGCTGGGAGCGCTCCAAGCGAAGTTCAGCAACTGGGCGAGCAACGGATCAGCCTCCGAGCCCGTTCACGATCGCGATGGTGTGGGAAACCGCACTATCGGTGACCTTGAAGATGATGTTGGGAACGAAACCGAGCACAACGATGAGGATGAGCATCGGCGTCCACGCCACCCATTCGGTGAAGGTGACGTCGTGCAGATGCGGATCGTCCTCGAATTCCTTGCTGGGGACACCGAACCCGACACGCTGGTACAGCCACAGGAGATAGGCGGCGGCGAGCACGGTGCCGACGGCCGCGACCACCATGAGCACCCGAAAGAAGGCCACGTTCAGGCCGATGCCCGGGTTGT
>CAZMJK010000198.1:0-715 GCA_964566555.1 uncultured Bifidobacterium sp.
TCTCAAGGAAGTGTCATGAAACTGGAAGACATCGATCTCTCCGATATCGAGTTCTGGGCCAAGCCCTGGAACGAGCGCAATGCCGCGTTCGCAACATTGCGTCGCGAGAATCCGATCGCCTATTTCCCGGAACCGATCGTGGAACCGTTCCCGGAAGGACCGGGGTATTACGCGATCACCAAGATGCGAGATGTGCTCGAGATCAGTCGTCACCCTGAGATCTACTGCTCGGGTCAGGGCGCCGTGTCGATTCTCGACATGCCGGCCGAGATGAACGAGTTCTACGGCTCGCTGATCTCCATGGATGATCCCCGCCATGCTCGACTCCGGAGGATCGTGTCGGGAACGTTCACCCCCCGGATGCTCGCCAACGTGCTTGACGATGTCGAGAAGACGGCTCGTTCCGTGGTCGACGGTATCGCCGAGAAGGGTCAGGTCGATTTCGTCTCTGAGGTCGCCATGCCGTTCCCTCTGCTCGTCATCCTTGACATGATGGGGATTCCTCACAGTGAGTTCGATGTCGTGTTGTCGCAGTCGAACATCATCCTCTCGGGTGGCGATCCGGAATTCATCCCCGAAGGCGTCGATCCCGTGCGTGTGGGTCACGCACATCCAGCCCGACGTGGCCGAGCTCTACAACGCGATCATGGCCCTGAGCGCGGGCAACGAGGGGGCCCCGGAGGTGGCCGCCCTCTTTCGCGGACCCACCGACCGC
>CAZMJK010000198.1:725-3678 GCA_964566555.1 uncultured Bifidobacterium sp.
CGGGCTCCTCAACGAACTCGCGGTTCTTCGTCGGGCCAATCCCACCGATGATCTGCTGTCTGCGCTCGTGAACACCGAGGTCGACGGTGAGCAACTCTCCGGCGATGAACTCGCGTCGTTCTTCATCCTCCTGTCGGTCGCTGGTCACGAGACGACGAGGACGGCGCTGAGCCACGGGATCACCCATCTTTCCCAGCATCCGGATCAGCGGGCATTGCTCCTTTCCGATATGGACAACGTGATGCCCACCGCCGTCGAGGAGATCGTGCGCTACTCGTCTCCCGTGGTGTGGATGCGCAGGACGCTGACCTGTGACTCGGTGCTCTCCGGGCACCAGTTCCACACGGGGGACAAGGTGATCCTGTACTACGGATCTGCCAATCGCGATGACGAGGTCTTCGCCGATCCGGATGTCTTCGATGTGACTCGCGATCCGAATCCGCACGTCGGCTTCGGTGGCCCAGGTCCCCATTTCTGTTTGGGCGCACATCTCGCCCGACGCGAGATCACCTTGATGTTGCGTGAGCTCTACACCCGATTGCCCGATGTGGAACTGGCAGGACCCCCGGAACAGTTGCGATCCAACTTCATCAACGGCGTGAAACGACTGCCGATCACGTTCACTCCCGGGGGCGTTCGCTGATGGGCGATCCTCGGTCGGTCGAGGCACCTGAGGTCGCTACGGCGCTGGCCCTGGCTGCGGAATCGGTTCGTCATTCGGTTGATCCGGGTCTTCTCGAACTCGCTCGTCGACGAGTGGCGATGCTGTTGGGGAATGTCGCAGAGCTTTCGGCTCGCCCGTGGGGTGAACTCGGACCGCGACAAGGCGCGGAACTGGACGCGTGGCCCACCTCGACGGCATTCGATGAGCGTGAGCGGGCGGCGTTGGCCCTCGCCGAACAGTTCACCATCGATGTCACCGGGGTCCTGGCCGGACCGCTGGGCTCCTCCGCCACGGTGCTCGGCGCCGAGATCGGACCGTTCGTACAGGGTCTGTACCTGCTCGACGTCGGCCAGCGGGTGGACCTCGCGCTCACCTCGCTCCTCGGCGTGCCGGTCACCACCGAATCATGGGCATGGGGCGCTGTCGACGAGGCGCCGGCGGATCCGATGGTCGCGATCATGGCCGTGTTGGCCGCAATCGGGCGATTGCAGTCGGTCGATCCCGTCACGAAGGAACTGATCCGTCTTCGCGGGGCGCGACTGCACCAGTGTCGGCGGTGTCAGTCGGTTCGCAGTGTGTCCGCACTTAACGCCGGCGCAGAGATCGAACTGCTGAACTCACAGGACCCGATGTCGGTCGCGACCCTTCCCGGGGGAACGGCCGCGGCACTCGACCTCGTCGACGCCGTTTTCGTGGGGCCACCCAGGGTGGATGACGACCTCTCGACGCAATTGAGACAGGCCTTCAGTGAGGCGGAGCTCGTGGAACTCGTGAGTTATCTCATGCGCAACGCGTGCAACAAGATCCCCGTCGCCTTCGGGGTCGATGACGCAATCGTCGAGGAAGGATTCGAGTACCAGTTGATCGACGAACGGGGCGAGACCATCACTGTCGATGCTTCGGCGGTCGAGCGCTGACTCTCGTCAGTGGGCTCGCCTTGGAGATCGGCGAGTACAGATGTCGATCACGCAGCGGCGCGTTCGACTTCTTCCGACGACGCTCGTTGCGCAGCCTCGCGGTAGGTGTACCAGCGACCCTCATCGAAGTCGTAGAGGCGACATGATCGGGTGTTGCGAACGAAGTCCATGAATCGAAGCGGTTCATCGTGGATCGTTCCGGGAAACGCCTTCTCGATCGCCGCCGTTGCCAATTCGAGGTTGTACATCGGAATGCGCATATCGACGTGGTGGGGGACGTGCACCATGATCCAGTGGAAGAAGAAGTTGAGGCCGAATCGGGCCCGGAGCACCGTCGTGCCCTCCATCTGACCGTGCCATTTCGTCCACTCACGTCGCTTCCACCAGCGGATATCCGGTTGGATGTGGTGAACGTGCACGAAGGAAGCGATGACGTAGGTGAAGGCGAGGAACGGAACGACGAGCACTTTGAGGATCATCCAGATCGCTCCGAGGATCGTTCCGTACTGCGCCCAACCGAGGAGCCCGAGAGCGACGGACGCACTCGCAACGAAGGTCCAGACGATGATGCGGTCGCGACGGATGGCGGGGGCCCAGCGAGACGGGGGCGCGCCGACGATCATCTTGTGCCACCACACTTCGCGCAAGTAGTACGCGCCGGCGCCGATCCACGACCATTCGATGCGATGGCGGAGGCGACCGAGTCGGGACATCGCTTGGTACTGCTCGACGGTGTAGGGGTGCCAGACGAAATCGAAACCTTCGCGGACGGTGTAGCCGTGGTGGATTCGGTTGTGGCCGAGGACCCACCCTTCGTACACGTGCCAGGACGGGAGCATCGAGATCGTGCCGATGACCCGATTCATGCGCTTCGAGGCGAAGAGTGCCCCGTGAGCGGCATCGTGGCCGACGATGAAGAGACCGGACACGACCAGTGCCGAGAGGACCCACAGGGCCAGGACGGCCAACGGGTTGTCGAAGGCGATCAGCCCTGCCACCACGAGTCCGTAGATCAGGAGGTCGCGGCCGAAATAGGCGAGCCCCTTCCAGGTTGGATTCCGGTAGGCCTCCTCGGGGATGACGTCGAGAACGGGCTTGAGAGAGCCGTTCTCGGCCCGGTCTGGGGCCCGTTCATCGCCTGAGCGGGGGGGTTCTGTGTCCAGTGCGGGGGCGTCAGCCACGAGTTCACCTGATGACATGGATCGAGTCTACCGACCGGTCGGTAGGGAGCAAGTCATGGGGCTCAGGATTCGACTGCGGTGGACCTCTGATCGAGTTCGGGCAGTGAGAGTTGGCGCGTGGTGACATCGACCGGAGTGACCCCGGTGAGGGCGTGGTCGGAGGCGACGGCGAGGGACTCGAATCCGCGGGC
>CAZMJK010000199.1:0-3663 GCA_964566555.1 uncultured Bifidobacterium sp.
CTCCGCAGCCGCTTCAAGATGGGCCTGATCACTGAGATCAACCCGCCCGAACTTGAGACCCGGTTGGCGATCCTCCGCAAGAAGGCCGAGCGGGAACCGATCGCCCCGCCCCCGGACGTCCTCGAATTCATCGCCTCGAACATCACCAACAACATTCGGGAGCTCGAAGGCGCACTCATCCGCGTGTGTGCGTTCGCCAGTCTCACGGGGAACCCTCTCACCGTCGAACTGGCCGAAGGCGTTCTCGGCGACATCCTCACCAACACCCAGCCTCGTCCGATCACCCCCGCCCTCATCCTCGAGAAGACCTCGGAGATGTTCGACTTCTCGATCGATGAGATCCGAGGCCAGAGTCGCCGGCGACCGTTGGTCACCGCTCGACAGATCGGGATGTACGTCATGCGGGAGATGACCGATCTCAGCTATCCCGCCATCGCCCGCGAATTCGGGGGTCGCGACCACACCACCGTCATCCACGCTGTCGAGAAGATCAGTGGATTGATGAAGGAACGGCGACAGATCTACGACCAGGTCACCGAACTCACCCAGCGAATCCGGAACAGCTGATCGCCGTGACCCGCACTCGCTCTCCACGAACGTCCGCGCGGGTTTCCGAACATTCGCGCGGTGGACAACCCCGTGGATCGCTGCGCGCGCGGGACTGCATGAAAAGTGGACGACTGGTCGGTGATCCCCCGCGCTGTCACGCCCACCGTTCAAACTGTGGAGGAGTGTGGACGACAAAGGGACAACAAAACCGTCTCCTTGCTGGGAGAACGCCATGTTCTCCACAATCCACAGCACTTATTACCGTTACTACTTCTTTCTCATTCTTTTTTACAACGACAACAAGCACCGCCCTCTGCCAGGAAAGTGAGCCGACGTGAAGTTCCGATGTGAGCGAGACCCACTCGTCGAAGCCATCTCCGTCGCCTCTCGTGGCGTCACCTCCCGTAGTTCCGGTCGCCAGGCGCTGCTCGGTCTCAACCTCGTCCTGACAGGGGATCAACTTCAGGTCACCGGAAGCGACCTCGACCTCACCATCATCGCGACGGCATCTGTCTCCGGGTCTCGAGATGGCACCGTTCTCGTGCCGTCCAAGTTGTTGACCGAGATCGTGCGCAATCTCCCTGAAGGGGCCGTCACCTTCGAAGCCGACGAGAACGAGGTTCGTATCGGGTCGGGTCGCTCGCAGTTCGCTGTCAAGACGATCGCCGTCGACTATCCGCCGATGCCCGAGACTCCCGAGTCCGCCGTCACCATCGATGCTGCCTTGCTGCGTGACGCCATCTCGCAGGTGGTGTCGGCAGCCAGTACCGATGAATCGCGGAAGTTCGAACTCACCGGTGTGTCGATCGCCGCTCATGGCACCGGGATCAGGCTCGTCGCCACCGACACCTACCGCCTCGCCATCCGCGACCTTCCCGGGACATCGATCCTCACGGAAGGCCAGAAGGTCTTGGTGCCTTCGTCGGCACTCAAGGAACTCGGGCGATTGTTGACGACCGCCGAGTCCGTCACCATTCGCCTGGCGGAGCGGTACGTGTCCTTCGAGGTCGATGGTGTTCGCTTGGTGAGCCAACTCCTCGACGGCAGCTTCCCCGACTACGAGAACCTGTTGCCCAAGACACCCGATTCCCATCCGAATCGGCTCACCATCGAACGCGAAACCTTCCTCGACGCGCTCAAGCGAGTCGGTCTGCTTTCCAAGGAGACCACCAAGGTTCGTCTGGACATCAAGAGCGATTCCGTCGAACTCATTGCCGAGAGTTTCGACATCGGGAAAGCCGACGAAGTGATCGACGCCCGCCATGTCGGCGAAGAGCTCGAGATCTCCTTCAACCCCGAATACCTCCGAACCGGTATCGAAGCGGCGCCGTCCGATGAGATCACCATCGAGATCGCCCGTCCGACGAGCCCCGTGCTCATTCGCGGGAACGATTCCGAAGAGTTCCTCTATCTGTTGATGCCGATCCGCAACTGACGTGCATCTCGCTCGTCTCTGGCTCACCGATTTTCGGTCGTATCCGTCGGCGGACATCGAGTTCGCGCCAGGGCTGACCGCTCTCCTCGGAGCCAACGGCGAGGGAAAGACCAACGTGATGGAGGCCATCGGCTATCTCGCCACCTTGTCCTCCTTCCGGGGCGCGCCGAACGAGGCGATGGTGAGGGCGGGGGCACCCACCGCAATCATCCGTGCCGAGGGAGAACGCGAGGGCCGACAACTCCTCATCGAAGCGGAACTCTCGACGACTGGACGCGGCCGGGTCCAAGTCAATAAGCAGAAGCTGGCGCGAACACGTGACTTGTTGGGTGCGCTGCGCGTCTCCGTCTTCGCCCCTGATGATCTTGAGTTGGTCAAGGGCGGTCCCGCGGAACGACGGAGATTCCTCGACGACGCGCTCGTTGCTCGCCGCCCATCACTCGATTCGCTCCGTTCCGATCTCGACCGCATCCTGCGTCAACGAAACGCGTTGTTGAAGCAATCCGGTGGGCGATTGACGCCCGAGATCGAGGCGACCCTCATGGTGTGGGACGCCAAACTCATCGAAACCGGTGAAGCGTTGGCCGACGCCCGATACGAACTCGTTACCGAACTCGGTCCCGCCCTCGATCTGGCGTACGCGCAGGTTGCCGGGCGACCGGTTCCGGTGACAACGCGTTACGACGCGCCGTGGCGGGAGCAGGGTCTCGCCGCCGCACTTCACGAGGCTCGTCGCGACGAACTCCGTCGCGGCGTTTCCCTTGTGGGTCCTCATCGTGATGATGTCGTCATCCATCTCGACGGCCTCCCGTCGCGGACGCATGCATCCCAGGGCGAGCAGCGTTCGGTGGCGTTGGCCCTGCGTCTCGCCGCCCATCGAGTCGTCACCGACGCAACCGGTTCGCCACCGATCCTCCTTCTCGACGACGTCTTCTCCGAACTCGACCCCGATCGCAGCGCCGCCCTCCTCGAACACCTCCCGGCCGGGCAGACCGTTCTGTCCAGTGCCGCTGGACTTCCTCCGGGGGCCACGCCGGAACTCGTGCTTCGCGTCGTCGATGCGAAGGTGACACCGGACTCGCACTGACCGTGCGCCGACGAGGGCCGCGACGAACGCCGAGCTCGTAACGGCACTCCGTACACTGCGGAGATGCCTTGGGAACCACTGCCGGACGCGCCAACGGGAGAGCCCGTGTCGATGCACGCGAGTCTCGATCGCATCGTGCGACACCTCGGGGGCCCGTCGGCCGATGTCACCAGTCGGGTCTTCGGTCGTTGGCCCGAACTCGTAGGTGAGGCGATCGCTGCGCAGAGTCGGCCGGTGTCGATGAACGGAACGACGCTGGTCGTCGCCGTCTCCGATCCGGCGTGGGCCACGCAGTTGCGATTCCTCGAACGCGATCTCATCGACCGGTTGCATTCCGAATTGGGCGCCGATGTGATCGATCAGATCGAGGTCCGCGTTCGTCCCGAACGGGCACGTTGACTCTGTCGCGCGACGTGTTTCGCGCGTCACGCTGAGCTGCTCGGAATACCCAAAAAACACGCGTTGCGCTGGTAGGATCGTGCGGCTGTGACGAACGCGATTTCGGCGTTGACTTCGCAGTTCGAACCAAGAGATCGTTCAATCAAGACACCGGCGAAGTACCGGTAAGGGGAAGCCCAAAGCGTGGCGAAAA
>CAZMJK010000200.1:0-3640 GCA_964566555.1 uncultured Bifidobacterium sp.
AGACCACCGTGCTGATCCTCGGCGATGCTCGCAACAACTACCACGCGTCCCAATCATGGGTGATCAAGGAGATGCGCAAGAAGGCTCGCCACGTCTATTGGTTGAATCCGGAGCCGAAGGCCTACTGGGATACAGGCGACTCAATCGTGAGCGACTACGGCGCGCATACCGACGGGGTCTACGAGTGTCGGAACCTCCGTCAACTCGAGAAGTTCGTCGACATCCTCGAGTAACGGTCGCCGCCACCGGCGACCGCAGTCACATCACGTGCAGACCGCACTCCGTCTTCGATCGACCCGCCCAGCGACCCGATCGGGGGTCGTTGGGGTCAGTGGGTTTCTGGGTGCATGGTTGACACCCGATCGAGGTGAATCCGTCGAGGAGGAGCGGATTGACGATGATGTCGTTCTCGGCGATGTAGTTGGCCACCTGTTCGTCGGTCCAGGTCGCGATGGGGTTGACCTTGATCAGACCTCGAAGGTCGCGAGCGACGATGGGGGCAGTGACTCGCGAATCGGCTTCGGCGCGACGAAGACCACTCATCCATGCGGCCTTCCCGGAGAGGGCTCGGTCGAGTTGCCCCACCTTCACCGCTGAGCAGCAGTTCTCGGGATCGGCCTGCCAGAGCGGCTCGTCCTGCAGTGCGACCGTCATCATCCGTAGGTTGAGCCCGTAGTGGAGTCGCACTCGTTCCACGGTCTCGAGCGTCTCGGGGAAGTGGTAGCCGGTGTCGATGAAGACGACTTCGACGGCGGGAAACACCTTCGTGGCCAGATCGATCAAGACGGCATCGGTCATCGATGCGGTGAGGGCGAGGTGCGGCGCGAAGGTGTCGGCGGCCCACTCGATGATCTTGTCGGCCGACCATGTCTCGAAATCACGACTGAGCTCGGCCAGTTCGTCGTCACTGAACTCCGGTGCGGAGAGATTGGTGAGGCTCATGTCGCACACTCCGAGGCCCCGATCTCGGCCGTGTACGGCCCGGTCTCGTCGTAATCGACGAAGAACTCGGGACCCTCTTCCGGCGTCGGGAACCGATCGAGTTCCTTGAGTTCCTTGCCGAGGGTGGCGACGCCGCCGGAGCGATCGATCCACCCGCGGAACGACTCGCCCGCCTGGCGTTCGTCGTTGAATCGGCGCACGACCCGCACCACCGCTTCGGGGGCGGCCTTCGCCGGAAGGCGGGTGGCGCGTTCGCCGAATTCGATCTTCTCGTCGCCGACGAAACCGCCCAAGAGCATGGTGTAGCCGGGAGCGGACTTCCCGTGGGCGCGACGTTCGGCTCCGTGGAATCCGATATCGGCGACGTGGTGCTGGCCGCAGGAGTTCGTGCAGCCGGAGATGTTGATGCGGAGGCCACCCACCTCGGCCAGACCTTCCGCCTGCAAGGCGTTCTCGATGGCATCGGCGAGGCCGCGACTCTGTGTGACGGCGAGGTTGCAGGTATCGGCGCCGGGACACGCGACGACATCGCTCACGAGTTCCGCCGACGGGCTCGCCATCTCCAAGGCCGTCAAGCGATCGAACAGGAGTGGGAGTTGCTCGTTGGTGAGATTGCGAAGAGCGAAGTTCTGACGGTTGGTGACTCGGATGTCGACGCCGAACTCGCGAACGATGGAGGCCAGACCGCGGAACTGAGCCGCGGTCACGTCACCGAGTCGGGCGTGCGCGATGGCCGAGACGGTGCCTTTCGCCGCGCCGCGGATCACGTTCGAATCTTCCCAGCGTTCGAATGCACCCGGACGCCGAAGCACTACCGGTGTGCCTTGTCCCATCGGAGTGACGTCGGCGTCGGCGGCGATTCCGGCGGGCGCATCGCCCTGTTCGAGGACTTCGGCGGGGATGCCGCCGGGCCACGAAGAGGAGCCGAGGAGGAATCGCCGGATCGACAACACCCGCCGTTGCACCTCCTCGAAACCGAGGTTGTCCACGACCCATTTCATCCGAGCGCGGAGTTTGTTGTCGCGATTTCCCGTCTGCTCGAAGACGCGAAGGACGGATTCGATCGTCGGAAGAAGGTCCTCTTTCCGGGTGAACGGTTCGAGGGCCAGCGCGGCGTGGGGGTTCGCTCCCAATCCACCGGCGATGTAGACGCGGAACCCGGCCTCGACGGTTCCGTCCTCGGCTGTCCTCGTCGTGGCGATGATGCCGACGTCGTTGAACATCGCCTGACCGCAATCCGCGGCGCAGCCCGAGAAGTTGATCTTGAACTTGCGCGGCAGTCGTTGGCCGAGCGGATTGCGCAGGAAGTGTTTGAACGCGGCTTCCGCCCAAGGCGTGATGTCGAGAATTTCTTTGGGGCATGCTCCCGCGAGGTGGCAACCCTGGATGTTGCGAACGGTGTCGCCGCAGGCTTCGCGACTCGTGAGTCCGACGAGAGCGAGTTCGCGCAGGAGGTCGGGGATGCGTTCGAGTTGCACGTAGTGGAATTGGATGGCCTGCCGTGTGGTGAGGTGTCCCCAGCCCCTCGAGTACTCGGTGGCGATATCGGCCATGCGGTCCAGTTGCGTCGCGGTGATCGTCCCGAACGGCGCCTTGATGCGGATCATCTGGTTGTGTCCGCCCTGCCGCTGTCCGTAGACCCCGTTGTTCAGTCGGAACACGCGGAACACGTCTTCCTCGAGTTCTCCGGAGAGGTAGAGCGCGAGTTGGACCTCGAACTTGGCGATGTCGGCCGCCGATTCGGCGTCGATCTCGAATTCAGACATGGGGGGCTCTTCAGCGTCGACGAGTTGGAAACCTGACTTGACTGGTCAGGAATCTACCCAGTCGGGGGCGTAATGTCGACCCCAAAGGTCAGGAATTGGCCCGTCAGCGCTGTTGGAGCAACTCGGCCACCCGGAAGGCGAGATCGAGCGACTGTCGAGCGTTGAGGCGGGGGTCGCACATGGTCTCGTACCGGGTGCCCAGATCGGTATCGAGGATCTCCTCGGCCCCGCCGAGACATTCGGTGACGTCGTCGCCGGTGAGTTCGATATGCACACCACCGGGCCAGGTCCCGGCCTCACGATGCGCGGCGAAGAAGCCGCTGATCTCGGCCAGGACGGCGTCGAAGTGGCGGGTCTTCCGACCACTCGGAGCGGTGAAGGTGTTCCCGTGCATCGGGTCACAGGCCCAGGCGACCGGATGACCGGCGTCGCGCACCGCAGCGAGCAGGGGGGGAAGCGCGGTGGTGATCGTGTCGGCTCCCATCCGGGTGATCAGTGTGAGGCGACCCGGGATTCGATCCGGGTTGATGGCCTCGCACAGTGCGAGCACGTCGTCGGTCGAGACCGAGGGGCCGATCTTGCAGCCGATGGGGTTGCCGACGCCGGAGAGGAAGTGCACATGGGCGCCGTCGAGCTGGCGGGTGCGTTCCCCGATCCAGAGCATGTGAGCCGAACAGTCGTACCAGTCGCCGGTGAGGGAATCCTGGCGGGTGAGCGCTTCCTCGTAACCGAGGATCAGTGCTTCATGGCTCGTCGCAACATCCACGGTGTGGAGTTGGGGAGTCGATTCGGTGTCGATGCCACACGCGGACATGAACCGCAACGCTCGTTCGATCCCCGCGGCGACCTCCTCGTAGCGGCGGCCTTCGGCGCTCGAGGCGACGAACTCCTGATTCCACGCGTGCACGCGTGAGAGGTCGCCGAACCCACCC
>CAZMJK010000201.1:0-2135 GCA_964566555.1 uncultured Bifidobacterium sp.
GGATGGGATGAACTGCTGGCGCAGGACGTCGATGGCGTCCTGCTGTCGAAGATGAACTCCACGCCGGATGGTGAATGGCAGCGCTACGCCATCGAGAGTGGGGCCTACATCCGTGAGCACTTCTTCGGACCCGATCCACGACTACGCAAACTCGTGGAACACCTTTCCGACGATCAACTGCGCGCACTTCCGCGCGGTGGTCACGACTACAAGAAGATCTACGCCGCCTACAAGGCCGCCGTCGAGACCCAGGGCGTGCCGACCGTGATCCTGGCCAAGACCGTGAAGGGCTGGGCCCTCGGCTCCACTGTCGAAGGCAGGAACGCGACGCATTCGATCAAGAAGTTGAGCCACGCGGAGATCATCGAATTCCGTGATCGGCTGCAACTCACCGAACAGATTCCCGAATCGGCGATCGACTCCGTCTCTCCCCCGCTCTATCGACCACCGGCCGACTCACCCGAGGCGCGATATCTCGCCGAGCGACGCGCCGAACTCAACGGATTCGTCCCGTCACGAACGCTCGAGATCCGCCGACCGCTCTCGCTGCCCGATCCATCGGTCTACGACGAGTTCGCACAGGGCTCCGGCGCACAAGCGGTGTCGACGACGATGGCGTTCACACGGTTGTTGCGCGGCCTGTGTCGCGACGACGCCTTCGGTCGTCGCGTCGTTCCCATCATCCCCGATGAGGCACGGACCTTCGGCATGGAGGTCCTCTTCCGTGAACTCGGGATCTACGCGTCGCAGGGCCAGCTCTACGAACCCGTCGACCACGAATTGCTCATCTCCTACGTCGAGTCGAAGAGCGGACAACTCCTCGAGGAGGGGATCACCGAGGCCGGCTCGCTCGCCAGCTTCACCGCTGCGGGAACGAGCTACGCAACTCGCGGCGTTCCGATGGTTCCGTTCTTCACCCTGTATTCGATGTTCGGCTTCCAACGAGTCGGCGATCTCATATGGGCGGCGGCCGACGCGCAGGCGAAGGGGTTCATCATCGGCGCCACCGCCGGACGCACGACGCTTCTCGGTGAAGGGTTGCAGCATCAGGATGGGCACAGCCTCGTGCTCGCCTCAACGGTGCCTACCTGCCAGGCCTATGACCCCGCCTTCGCCTACGAACTCGCCGCGATCATCGACAACGGATTGCAGCGCATGTACGGAGGTCCAGGCGGCGCCGGCGAGAGCGTCTTCTACTACCTCACCGCGTACAACGAGAACCAGGTCATGCCGGCCCGCCCCGACCACGTTTCGGACGAGGACATCATGAGCGGCTTGTACAAGTGGGCCGACGCTCCCGACGGGACAACGGCACGCGCGACCATCGTGTTCTCAGGCACGACGAACCTCGCGGCGCGCGACGCCCAAGCCGCTCTTGCGGCGCGTGGGATCGGAGCCGAACTGTGGAGTGCGACGTCCTACAAGCGATTGCGGGAGGACGCGCTCGACGTTGAGAGATGGAACCGATTGCACCCGACCGAGACCCCACGAGTTGCGAACGCGACAGCACGACTCGGAGCGGCACCCGGCCCCGTCGTGGCCGTGACCGACTTCATGAAATCGGTCCCCGATCAGATCGCACCGTTCGTGCCCAAGCGATTCGTTTCTCTCGGCACCGATGGATTCGGTCGCTCCGACACTCGCGATGCGTTGCGAAGGTTCTTCGAGATCGATGCCGCGCATATCGAGATCGCCGTGCTGTCGGCGCTCGCCGCTGAGGGAACCATCGAGCCCTCAGTGGTTGCGGCGGCGATCGAGGAACACGGCGTCGATCCCGACGCCCCGAACCCGCTTCTGAGCTGATTCAGCTCGCTCGTTCGGCCGCCGATGCGGCCCGCTGACGATCGAGCCACCCGAGCAGCACCGCTACCGCACGCGGGTCATGTCGGAGTTGGTGCGCGCCGCCTTCGATGATGCGGAGGTCAGCGTTGCCGTGGGCATCAGCCAGTACCCGGGCATCGTGGACGGGAACCGTGTCGTCCTCCGAGCCGTGCATGATGAGCACCGGCCGAGGCGCGACCTCACGAATCGCAGTCACCGCTCGCACTTCGCGAATCTCCTTGGCCCACACATCGAACTGCTCGGGGAACGTCGGCGAAGAGATGATGCCCGTGGCTCGCGCATGTTGGAGGAGA
>CAZMJK010000201.1:2145-3612 GCA_964566555.1 uncultured Bifidobacterium sp.
ACGGCAGTGCTCAAGGAAACGACGCGGTTGACTCGCCCAGTCGTCGAAATCGGCTGGTGCACCCATCGCAGCGACGCCGCGGATCTGCGGATCGAGCGCGGCTGCGGCGATCGAGAGCGATCCGCCAGTACCGAAACCACTCGCCCAGACCCCGTGGACCCCGTCGACACCGCGAAGAAACGCCGCGGCGGCGAGAAGGTCCTCGCGCCAACCGAGCAACGAGAAGTTCCCTTGGGAGTCTCCCGCCCCACGGAAATTGAAAACGAGCACCATCCACCCCATCTCGGTGGCGATGCGCTCGGCCAGTTCCGGGAACGACCGCGCCGAGAGCGCACCGCCCTGATTCAAATTGGGGAAGCCATGGCAGATCAGCAGCCCCGGAACCGAAGTGCCAGCGGCGATACGCGGTCGCGCCAAATGACCTGCGAGTTCGAGTTGGCCCGATCGGAAGAGTTTCTCCACCCCGTCAGACTACGGCTCAACGCAGTCAGTCGACCTCGACGAGGCCGCTTCCATTCCCCTTGTAGGGCTTGTAACAACGGTTTCGGGCTTCGTCCAGGGTGTCGGGACCGAAACAGATGTAGGTCTCCGCCTCCATCAGTTCCTCGATGATCGACGGATCGTCGATGTTGTCGACGTCGTAGACGACCTGAGTGCGCTTGTCGCCTACCCAGCGGTTGTGTTCGAACTTCGTCGGACGATGCATGGCCCCATCGTAGACGCCGACCCATCGACATCGAGGAGTTCTCCCGTTGTCACCCGACCGTCGGATCCTCCGGCATCGGGAGTTCACTTCCGATGGCGCCGATCGCGGCGAGGTAGGACTCGTTGCCCTCGATCACGCGCACGACGATGACATCGTCGACACCCAACCCCGCTTCGGTCGCCTTGCCGATCACATATGCGAGCGCATCGTCCTCGGCGGCCACCAATGGTCCACTCGCGAGGTCGTTCACTCCCTGTGCGCGCGCCACCCCGCGTTCTTCGAGGGAATCCAGATGCCACTGCAGCAGCTTGGCCAGTTCCTCGTAACTGAGCTCTGCGGTCACCTCATCGGGAAGCCGATCGGCAACGAAGTCCACTGCTTCGGCGCGGTCGTACACCACCGGCCGAGGCTGCTCCGCCAGTTGACCGGCAAGGCGACCGACGGCCACGAGGCCGATAGCAACGACCGCGAGCGCGGAGAGGACGACGAAAACGACGATCACGATGAACTCGTCGCTTCGATCAGGAAATCAGATGCCGATGCGCTGAGCGAGGAGCTCACGGTGATACGTGGGATCGCCGAACAGGAGTTCGGAGGACTTCGCCCGCTTGAAGTACATATGCGCAGGGTGTTCCCACGTGAACCCGATGCCACCGTGGATCTGGATGTTCTCGGCCGAGGCGTGGAAATAGGCATCCGAGCAGTAGGCCTTCGCCAACGACGCCACCGCGGGCAGCTCGTCGTTGAGTTCCGACGCACAC
>CAZMJK010000202.1:0-909 GCA_964566555.1 uncultured Bifidobacterium sp.
CGACGATGACCTTCTTCATCTCCATGAGCGCCGATTCGAGGAGCGCCGCGTCGGCCGACGCGCTCGGCGACACCTCGCCGGGGATCGAGGGGGATGACGGATCGGTCATGTGGGGCTCCTGAAGCGAGATCGGGGAGGTCGGGACGTTGTGGGTCGCAGTCATGACGGGCAGGGGACCACATCGGACCGAAGAACACCATAAAGCCGAGCGGATGTTCGGTCCTCCCCGAGAGCGGTCGTTCGGGGAGGATCCGACACGGGGAGGCGACTGCGACGGCGGTGACGGCTCTGGGCGGTACCGTCGTCCCCGTGCGAATCCTCGTGGTGGATGATGAGGTGGATCTGGCCGAAGCGGTTGCACGCGGGCTGCGTCGAGAGGGGTATGCCGTCGATATCGCCAACGACGGTTCCGATGCCCTCGACAAGGTGGCGATCAATGCCTACGACCTTCTCTGTCTCGACATCACGATGCCGGGGATGGACGGACGGGAGGTCTGTCGGCGGGTTCGGGCCGAAGCCGATCCCCAGCCCAGGGTCTTGATGCTCACCGCTCGGGACGGCCTGGACGATCGCGTCGCCGGTCTCGATGACGGCGCCGACGATTATCTCGTCAAACCTTTTGCTTTCCCGGAGTTGCTCGCACGAGTTCGTTCACTGTTGCGCCGAGATTCTCGAGCGGTCTCGTCGGTGACCATTGTCGGTGAACTCGAACTCGACGATGCACGACATGAGGCCAAGCGCGGTGAACGACGTCTCGATCTCACCGCGAAGGAATTCGCCCTCCTGCGGTACTTCATGCTTCATGCCGGGGAGGTCATTTCTCAGGAGTCGCTGCTCGAACACGTGTGGGATGAACATGCGGATCCGTTCACCAACACCGTTCGGGTAACGGTGGGAACGCTTCGCCGC
>CAZMJK010000202.1:919-3591 GCA_964566555.1 uncultured Bifidobacterium sp.
AGCGCCATTGATCGAGACGGTCATCGGTTCGGGTTATCGGCTCATCGATCCGTGATCGATCCACACCTCTCCTCGGCCGACGGCGATCGGGCTGCAGGTCCTGAAGAGACCGCCCGCTCACAGAGCGCAGTTCGGACGCGATTGCACTCCCGTTCGTATCGAGCCTCGAGTCGGCTCCCAGCGTGGATGGGTTCGATCCGCTTTCGATTGACGGCGGTGTGGTCGGTCCTGGTCTTCGGGCTTGCGGGCCTCGTCGTGGGCGGGATCTACCTCGGACTCCAGCATTCGCTGCAGAATCAGAAGATCTCGGCCACGGCGTTCCAGGTGGGCGGCTTCACCTTCATCCAGCCGGATCAAGCGCAATTGGTGCAGCGGTCGGTCAATGAACGCGCGCTCGATGCATTGCGGGTCTACTCGTTCTGGGCGTTGCTGGCGTTGTTCTTCACCAGCCTCGTGGTGGGATGGATCGTGAGTGGGCGGATGTTGCGACCACTCGGCGAGATCTCGAACACGGTGCGCGAGATCCAGGCGAGCGATCTCAAGCGACGGGTGGATCTCGGTGGGCCGAACGACGAACTTCGTCAACTGGCCGACACCTTCGACGACATGCTCGGACGACTCGATGAAGCATTCGAAGGCCAGCGACAGTTCATCCACGAGGCCAGTCATGAGTTGCGCAATCCGCTCGCGGTGATTCGAACCAATCTCGAAGTGACGCTGTCCGATCCCGACGCGAGCGCCGAGGATCTTCGGCACACCGCCGAAGTGGTCGAACGATCCTCGGAGCGAATGGCTCGTCTCGTCGACGACTTACTCGTCTATGCCCGCAAGGGCACACTCTCACTCGAACGCGACCCCGTCGACATCTCACTGCTCATCACCGATACGGCCGAAGAGTTCGCGGTGCCCGCGGCGGCGGCCGGTGTGCATCTCGTGCATCATGCGCCCGCGGGTATTTGGACGATCGGGGATCGTCTCGCCCTGCGTCAGGCCCTCGGCAACCTTCTCGCGAACGCCATTCGGTATTCCCCGGAAGGCACGACCGTGCGACTTCGAGGCGGTGTCGAGGGCCCGTGGGTTTGGATGGCGGTGGAGGATCAGGGTCCCGGTATCGATCCGACGGATCAGGAACGTGTCTTCCAGCGATTCTGGCGGGGCGATCCTCGTGAGGGGCGCGAGCAGGGAAGAAGCGGACTCGGACTGACAATCGTTCGTCAGATCGCCGAGGCGCATGGCGGCGAGGTCAAGCTGGCCTCGCAGGTCGATCATGGTGCAGCGTTCGCGGTGTGGTTGCCGGCGTCGACGCCGGCAACGACCTCTCCCGTTTCCGTCACGCCCACCGATCGGTGACTGCGTTTCGATCGCAGTCCGGCCCTCGGTGATTTTCGTTCTGCTTTCACTCCGCATTCGTAGGGTGGGCACACGTTCACCACTCGGTGTCCGTACTATTCGATCCGAACCTGTTGCAGGAGCCGATTCGCCATGACCTGGGACAACCAGCCCCCCGCACTGCCCCCTCAACCTCCAACTCCTCCGACCCCGCCGACCTCGGCGGGCGGCTGGGAACCGGCACCGATGCCGCCGGCGTGGGGCTCCGCAGGAGCGGCGACACCGCCGCCGACTCCGCCGGTGCCTCCCGCACCGACCACCGATCCTTGGGGCGGCGCACCGACTCCGCCTCCCCAGCGCGGCGCAACGCCATCAGGGCCTCGTCGTTCGAACCCCTTCCTGCGCACGATGGTGGCGATCGTGGTGGTCGTCGGGTTGTTCGGTCTCGGTTTCGGGCTCCGGTCACTTGTCGATGACGGTTCCACCACGGTGATCCGCAGTAGTGGCGCCTCCGGTCAGGTCACGACCACGGCGGTGACGATCGATCCGGGGACCGAACCGATCGCGTACGTTGCCGCCACGGTGAGTCCGTCGGTGGTCCAGATCGAAACCACGAGCGGTGTTGGTTCGGGCGTCGCGTACGACACCGACTTGTTCATCACCAACGCGCATGTTGTGGGGACCGCATCGACGGTCACGGTGCGCGACGCCAACGGAACAGCGGTCAAGGGACAGGTGCTCGGCGCTGACACCGGTACCGACATCGCCGTCGTTCGAGCGTCGGGACTCAAGGCCCCGGCGGCACGAATGGCGACCGAGAAGCCCCATGTGGGTCAACTCGCCGTTGCCGTCGGCAGCCCGTACGGGCTCGAACAGACGGTGACCTCGGGCATCGTGTCGGCCGTGAATCGTCCCGTGCCGAACGAGAAGAGCGTCGTCATCAACATGATCCAAACCGATGCGTCGATCAACCCCGGTAACTCGGGTGGCGCGTTGGCCAACCGCAACGGCGAGATCATGGGGATCAACTCCTCGATCTACAGCGAGACGGGGGAGAACACGGGCATCGGATTCGCCATCCCCATCTCGACGGCGAAGCGAGTGGCCGACCAACTCGTTGCGGGAAAGACGGTTGCTCGGGCCGGACTCGGATTGAGTGGACCGAGCACGACGCCCACGGGAAGCGCCGG
The DNA here is from genome assembly GCA_964566555.1 of uncultured Bifidobacterium sp. Taxonomy (GTDB): domain Bacteria; phylum Actinomycetota; class Acidimicrobiia; order Acidimicrobiales; family Acidimicrobilacustridaceae; genus Acidimicrobilacustris. The sequence continues at coordinate 3,439 of CAZMJK010000202.1, forward strand.
TGCCTATGTGCAGAGCGTCACCAGCGGTGGCGCGGCGGACAAAGCGGGCATCAAGTCCGGTGACCTCATCGTCGCCGTCGATGGCGTGGCGATCCGGAGCTTCGACGAATTGCGAGGGATGGCCAGCGGCTACAGCCCGGGTGACACGGTGGT
>CAZMJK010000203.1:0-3565 GCA_964566555.1 uncultured Bifidobacterium sp.
CGTGAGCGATGCCGACATCACCGAAGGCATCGGTCGCATTGCCGAACTTGTCGCCAAGAGCAGCTGATCAATCGATGACAACTGCACCGTTCGGTTCGTGGTCCTCGCCGATCACCGCCGATCTCATCGTCTCCAAGTCTGTTTCCATCGGCGAGGTCTTCGTTGGTGACGACGATGTCTGGTGGTCCGAAGCTCGCCCCGAAGAGAGCGGTCGCGTGCAGTTGGTACGACATCGTCCTGGTGGAGGGGCTGTTGACGTTCTGCCCGATGGATTCGGCGCACGCACGCGTGTGCATGAGTACGGCGGCGGCGCATGGTGGCTGCATGGTTCTGATGTCGTCTTTGTGAACTGGTCCGATCAGCGCCTCTACCGATTGGCTGCTGGCACCTCGACCCCAACACCTCTCACACCTGAACCCACCGAGCGTCACGGCGACCGCTATGCCGATGGCCGATTCACCGCTGATGGCCGTTGGGTTGTGTGCGTGCGTGAGCGCCACGAAAGCGCCGAAGCCGAGCCAATCAACGAAATTGTTGCTGTGCGCGTACACCACAACGGGGAACCAGCCGAACCAGTGGTTCTCGTGTCCGGATCAGACTTTGTTGCTGCGCCGCGAGTGAATCCAGCAGGCAACGTGCTCACGTGGTTCCGCTGGAATCATCCCGATATGCCGTGGGATGGCACCGAGCTTTGCGTCGCATCCATGTATGACGATCAGTCTGATGGTGGACAAATTGTTGTCGGCGATACTCGCGTTGTTGCTGGCGGTCGCGACGAATCCATCTCGCAGCCTGAGTGGGCTCCCGATGGCTCGCTTTTGTTCATCTCCGATCGCACCGATTGGTGGAATCTCTACCAAGTCTCGGCTGATGCGGTCCATGAACTAGTTGCGAACGGTGTCGCACCGCAGGCGGCACCAATTGCGCCCGTTGATGCCGAGATCGGCGTTCCCCACTGGGTGTTCGACAACTCGCGCTACGCGGTGCTGGCCGATGGTCGCATTCTCGTTGCGTGGTTCAAGCTGGGCATTGATCACCTCGGCGTCATTCCTGCAGGTGGCGGAGCGATGGTTCCCCTCGAGTCGCCGTTCACTGCGCTTTCTTCGGTGCGCGCCTTCGGCTACGGCGCAGTTGTTGTCGGAGCGTCGCCAACCTCCGAAGCCGTCGTCGCTGTTCTCGACATTCCGTCGAAGCCCGATATCGATGGTTCAACCTCAGTTCTTTCGGCACCGTTGCGCCCTGCGCGCGACTTGGGCATCGGCACCGAGTGGTACTCCACGCCCGAATCGATCACATTCGCAACATCTGGTGATCGGTTCGCACATGGCCTGTACTACCCACCAACAAATCCAGACTTCACAGCGCCCGACGGTGAGCGCGCGCCGCTCATTGTCCTGAGTCACGGCGGGCCCACCTCAGCTGCTCGTCCGCAGTTGAACCTCGGGGTGCAGTACTGGACGTCACGCGGCTTCGGTGTTGTCGACGTCAACTACGGCGGCTCTACTGGCTACGGCCGTTCGTATCGTCGACGTCTTATTGGCGAGTGGGGGATTGTTGATGTCGACGATTCCATCGCGGCAACTCGCTTCCTCGTCGATCGGGGTGACGCAGATCGGGACCGACTGATCATTCGTGGGGGGAGCGCGGGTGGCTTCACCACGCTGAGTGCATTGACCTTCCGTGAGGTCTTCGCCGCAGGCTGCAGTCTCTACGGCGTGGCCGACCTAGAGGCGTTGGCTCGTGACACCCACAAATTCGAGGCTCGCTATCTCGATTCATTGGTCGGACCGTGGCCGGCGCGAAGTGATCTCTACGTCGAGCGGTCGCCGATCCACCACGTCGAGGATCTCGAATGCCCGCTGATCGTGCTTCAAGGACTCGAGGATGAGATCGTGCCGCCGAATCAGGCGCAGATGATGGTCGACGCCCTCGATGAGAATGGTGTCCCGTGGGCCTATCTCGCGTTCGAGGGTGAGCAGCACGGATTCCGACAAGCCGCCACCATCAAGCGAGCACTCGAGGCGGAGGCCTACTTCTACAGCAAGGTGCTCGGTTTCGAGCTCGCTGATGACGTCGAGCCGATCGAGATCGCTCATCTCTGAGTCAGTCATGAACCGGGTTGGCGGGAAGTCCGCCCGCCCGTAAGGATGGAACCTCTATGGCACGGATCCTCGTTACCGAAACCATCGCCGAAGGCGGACTCGATCGCCTTCGGGCCGCTGGACATACCGTCGATGTGCAGGAGGGTCTCAGCCCGGAGCAACTCGTCGAGGCCATCAAGGGGGCCCACGCGCTCATCATTCGGTCGGCCACCGACGTGACCGCGGAGGTTCTGGCCGCCGGCACCGATCTCATCGTGGTCGGTCGAGCCGGTATCGGTCTCGACAACGTTGACACCAAAGCCGCCACCGATCGCGGCGTCATGGTGGTCAACGCACCGCAATCGAACATCCTCTCCGCCGCCGAACACACGATGGCGTTGTTGCTGTCGATGGCGCGCAACGTCCCCCAGGCCCACGCTGCTCTCGTCTCGGGTCGGTGGGAGCGCAGCCGCTGGACGGGAGTCGAACTCGCCGACAAGACCCTCGGCGTCGTCGGTCTCGGCCGCATCGGCAAACTCGTGGCTCAGCGAGCGATGGCATTCGGCATGAAGATCGTCGCCTACGACCCCTTCGTCGCCCCTGAGATGGCACGCAAGATGAACATCGAGATCGTCGATCTCGAGACACTGCTGTCGGTTTCCGATTTCGTCACCCTTCACGTGGCCAAGACACCTGAGACCGTCGGACTGATCAACGCCGAGCGTTTGGCGAAGGCCAAGAAGGGCATTCGAATCGTGAATGTCGCCCGTGGTGGGATCATCGTCGAGAGCGATCTCGCCGATGCGATCCGTTCGGGTCATGTCGGCGGCGCAGCACTCGATGTGTTCGAGAAGGAGCCGACCACCGAGTCGCCGCTCTTCGAACTTCCCGAGGTCGTGGTCACCCCGCACCTCGGGGCAAGCACCCATGAGGCACAGGACAAGGCGGGCGACACGATCGCCGAGATGGTCGGCTTGGCCCTCGCCGGAGAATTCGTTCCCTTCGCGGTGAACGTCAATGCGGCCGAAGCCAGCGAAACCGTTCGGCCGTTCCTCTCGCTGGCCGAGCGACTCGGTGCGACCTTCGGTGGTCTGGCCACCGGTGTCGAATCGATCGACGTGTCCTACGAGGGCGAGATCGGTGGCTACGACACACGCATCTTGACGCTGTCGCTGCTCAAGGGATTCTTCGGTCGCATCAGTGACGATCCCGTGTCGTACGTCAATGCACCCAAGATGGCGGAGGAGCGTGGCATCACCGTCACCGAGACCACCACGACCACCGCGCACAACTTCGTGAACCTCATCACGATTCGCGGCGGGGCTCATTCGCTCGCCGGCACGCTCATGGGTCTGGATGGCGAAGCGCGTCTGGTGATGGTCGACGATCACCGCGTCGACGTCCCACCGGCCAACCACATGTTGGTGGTTCGCAACGATGATCGGCCCGGCATGATCGGTCGTGTCGGCACCATCGTCGGAGAG
>CAZMJK010000204.1:0-2713 GCA_964566555.1 uncultured Bifidobacterium sp.
GACTCGGTGCTCGAGTCGTGGCGAATCGTCGAACGGATCCTCACCGACTATCCGCCGGTCGAACGCTACGCCCAGGGTTCGTGGGGACCGACCTCGGCCCGCACCATCACGCGTGGACACGGAGGTTGGCCGAGCGAACCACCGATCGATCTCGACAAATGAGTGGCGCGAGCGATCGGCCCGAGCTCTACGTCGTGCGCCATGGTGCGACCGAGTGGAGCACCTCCGGACAGCACACCAGCACGACCGATCTCCCGCTGCTGCCCCTCGGCGAGGAACAAGCGATCGCCACCGGCCGATTGCTCGCCGGCATCGACTTCAACCTCGTCCTCTGCAGTCCCATGCAGCGAGCGCAGCGGACCTGCGAACTCGTAGGGCTCCGCGACACCGCCGTTCTCGATGACGATCTGCTCGAGTGGAACTACGGCGACTACGAAGGGGTCACGACCACGACCATCCGCGAGACGGTGCCGAACTGGACCGTGTGGAACGGTGTCTGCCCCGGCGGGGAATCCATCGATCAGGTCGCCACTCGAGTCGACCGAGTGATCACCAAGGTGCGGGCGCAGTCGGGCACTGCGATCGTCTTCGCCCACGGTCATGTGCTTCGCGTACTTGCTGCTCGATGGTGCGGACTCGAACCGGTCGAGGGCCGTCGCTTCCTCCTCGATCCGGCAACGCTCAGCGTGCTGGGTTGGGAGCGGGACACACCTGCGATACGACTCTGGAACTCCCGGTAGGTCGCGTCTCGTCCATGGTTCGGACCGAAGTCCATGCACCGACATCGACCGGCGCGTAGCGTGATTCCACTGATCGAGGGGGAATCATGGGCGACGACGTAACCACACCGACTCCGACCACACCCACGAAGAAGCCCAAGGTGGGTGTGTGGCTGCTCTTGGTCGGCGCCGTGATCATGCTGTCGGGGTTGCTCTTCGGTTACGACCAGGGCGTCATCGCCGGGGCACTGGACGGCATTCAGCATTCGTTCGGCGCCTCGACGACGATGATCCAGATCATCACGTCGTGGGTCACGCTCGGTGCGCTCGCCGGAGCGTTGGTCGCCGGCGCCATGTCCGACAAACTCGGACGGCGAGTCACGATCCTCCTCGCAGCCGTGCTGTTCACCATCGGTGCTGTGCTCGAGGCGATCTCGCCGAACACGACGATCCTTGTGATCGGACGTCTCATTGTCGGCTTCGGCGTCGGTGTCGCGTCGGTCGCGGCGCCGCTCTATGCGGCCGAACAAGCCCCCACCCGACTTCGTGGTCGCTTCGTATCGATCTACCAATTGGCCATCACGATCGGCATCTTCATCGCCTACATCGTCGATCAAGCGCTCATCAACAACGACATGTGGCGCGTGATGCTCGGCGTCTCTGCAGTACCCGCCGTTCTCCTCTTCTTCGTCATGGTCCCCATGCCCGACTCACCGCGATGGTTCGTGAAAGTGGGCCGACGCCAAGACGCCATCGCCGCTCTCGAGAAGGTCCGACCCGAAGTCGACGCCACTGCTGAGGTCGACGAGATCGAGTGGGCCGCCAAAGAGGATGAGGCCAATACTGCGACATGGGGCGAGGTCTTCGCGAAGAAGCTGCGCAAACCACTGATGATCGGTATCGGTCTGGCGGTGTTCCAACAGATCACGGGCATCAACGCCATCATCTATTACGCGAACAAGATCTTCGCCCAAGCCGGATTCGCCACTCCTGCAGATCAAGCGGCGGCCACCACATGGGCGATCGGAGGTGTCAACGTGCTCGCCACGTTCATCGCCGTCGCCTACGTCGATCGTTTCGGACGCCGCCCACTCCTGCTCGCCGGTCTCGTCGGTATGGCCTCCGCACTCGTGACCGTCGGTATCTCGTTCCACTTCATGGACAACGCCGATACGAGTGGCGCCGGCGCTGGCGGTCCCACCACCGCCGGCATCATCACCCTCGTCGCGCTGGTGGTGTTCATCGCATCCTTCGCGTTCTCACTTGGACCGGTGGTCTGGACGGTGATCAACGAGATCTTCCCCAACCGGGTGCGAGGTCGAGCCGTCGCCGTCGCCACCGCCGTCAACTGGGGATCGGCCTGGCTCGTGAGTCAGTTCTTCCTCACCCTCATCGATTCCATCGGCAACTCCGCCACCTTCTATCTGTTCGGCGGATTCGCCGTCATCGCCTACGTCTGGATCTGGAAGACCGTGCCCGAAACCAAAGGTCGTTCCCTCGAGGAGATCCAGAAACTGTGGGATGACGCCGATCCGGTGCAGACACAGCGCGACGCTGGCACGCTGTAGGGGCCCGGTCGACCGACCGGGTCGTCTCAACCCGGGAGCTCACCGTGCCTGATGCAGTCATCGTCGATGTCATTCGTACCCCTGGCGGAAAGCGGAACGGTTCGCTTTCGGGGTGGCACCCGGCCGACCTCGCCGGCGAGATCCTCGCCACCCTCGTCGAGCGCAACGACCTCGATCCCGCACTGGTCGAGGACGTGCTCATGGGTTGCGTCTCGCAGGTCGGGGCGCAGTCGCTGAACATCGGTCGCAATGCGGCCCTCGCCGCAGGTTTCCCCGAGACGGTTCCGGCGACCACGATCGACCGTCAATGCGGTTCGTCACAACAGGCGGCGACCTTCGCCGCGCAGGGAGTGATGGCCGGCGTTCACGACATCGTGATCGCCGCCGGTGTCGAGGTGATGAGTCTCGTGCCGATGGGTGCGTCCT
>CAZMJK010000204.1:2762-3562 GCA_964566555.1 uncultured Bifidobacterium sp.
AGGCGGTCTCATCCCCCAAGGCCTCTCGGCGGAACTCATCGCCGAGCAATGGAACCTCACCCGTGAGGAACTCGATGCCTTCTCCGCGGAATCACAACAGCGAGCGGCGCGAGCACGCGATGAAGGTCGATTCGATCGCGAGTTGCATCCGGTTGAAATGCGACGTCGCGACAAGGACTCGGGCGACATCATCGCCACCGATGGAATGCTGCGCGCCGATGAGGGCATCCGCGACACCACCACCGCTGAATCACTCGCGTCGCTGAAACCGGCGTTCACTCCCGACGGCGTCATCACCGCAGGCAATTCCTCACAGATCACCGACGGCGCGTCGGCTGCGCTCATCATGAGCGAGGCAGCGGCATCCCGACTCGGACTCACTCCCCGCGCCCGCTTCCATTCGTTCTCACTCGCCGGCGTCGACCCCCGCATCATGTTGACAGGCCCGATCCCCGCCACCCAGAAGATCCTCGAGAAGTCCGGGCTCTCTCTCGACGACATCGACCTCATCGAGATCAACGAGGCGTTCGCTCCCGTGGTGTTGGCATGGCAACGTGAACTCGACGCCGACATGAGCAAGGTGAACGTCAACGGCGGCGCCATTGCGCTCGGACATCCGCTCGGCGCATCGGGAACCCGACTGCTCGGCACATTGCTGTGCGAACTCGAACGCACCGGCGGTCGCTACGGGCTCCAGACCATGTGCGAGGGCGGTGGTCTCGCCAACGCCACCATCATCGAACGGCTCTAGTCTCTGTTCATGGCCCCGAGCGATCCCCCCGAACGCGCGGAAGGGTGGC
>CAZMJK010000205.1:0-3515 GCA_964566555.1 uncultured Bifidobacterium sp.
TCCCGGCGGAGTGTCAGCACGTCATCCACTTCGATCAGGTCTGTTACGACTTCCCGGAACTCAAGATCGTCATGCGTCACGGCGCCGAGCCGTGGGAGGCGTTGGCGGTGAAGCTCATGCTCAAGTGGCCCGGCCTCTATTACATGCCGAGCGCGTTCGCGCCGAAGTACTACCCGAAGGCGATCATCGACTATGCGAATTCGCGCGGTGCGGAGAAGATCATGTACGCCGGTTACTTCCCCGCTGGTCTGACGCTCGAGCGGATCTTCACCGAGATGAAGAATGTGCCATTGAAGGACAACGTATGGCCGAAGTTCCTGCGAGAGAACGCGATGAAGTTGTTCAAGATGGAGGGAGTTCCCTGATGGCGGTTGCAGTCGTCACCGGAGCAGGGCAGGGACTGGGGCGCGCCGATTGTCTCCGTCTCGCTGAGGACGGTTTCGATGTCGTCTGTCTCGATCTCAATCTCGACGCGGCGCGTGAGACGGCGGAACTCTGCGGGGGCAGTGCGTTCCAACTCGACGTCACCGATCGGGACGCGGTGTTCGACATCGCATCGCGAATTCCGGAATGCTTCGCGTTGGTCAACAACGCGGGGATCTGGAACTTCCCATCGATCCTCGATGCCAGCGAACTCGAGGTGCAGTCGGTGATCGACGTCAACCTCAAGGGAATCGTCTGGTGCTGTCAGGCCTTCGTGCCCAAGATGCGCGCCGGTGGCGGCGGCAGCATCGTGAACATGTCGTCGGGCGCAGCGTGGACGAATTCGCCCGAGGTCGGGATCTATCCGGCGACCAAGGCGGCGGTGGAATCGTTGACCAAGACCCTGGCGCTCGAACTCGGCGCCGACAACATTCGATCGAATGCGATCGGTCCGGGACTCATCGTGAGCGACGGTACCGCCGGGAATTTCCAAGGAGATCGGGCCAACCAACGCGCGCAGGGTGTTCCCATGAAGCGTGTGGGCGCCCCCGCCGATATCGCCGACGTCGTGTCGTTCCTCTGCGGCAACGATTCCCGGTACGTGAGCGGACAGGTCATCTACGTCGATGGCGCCATCACCGCCGGTGCCATGAAGCGCTGATGCCCGACCCCGCTCTCGAACAACTCCTCGAACGGCGTGAGGTTCGCGAGCAGGCCTCCGTGGTCACCGCCGAGGTGGTGGAGAGATGGACGTCAACGTTCGGCGATCTGTGGGCCGGCGCCGACGAGCGCGTCGTACCCGCACTCATGTTCCCGACGTTCGCCCGCCCGGCCGCGCCTCCACGCCCGGGCGAGACCGCGCCCACTGGTGTCGTCCTGCACGACGCGTTGAAGTCGAGCCTCGACCTTCCCGTCGCCATCGCCGTGGGGTACGAACTCGAACTCGTCGGCGATCTTCGCATCGGTGAGCGGCTCCGCAGCGAGGAGCGCATCGCCGTTCTCGGCCCCGAACGCTCGACGAGGTTCGGTCCCGGGCGCGAATGGGTGATCGAGGTGGCATCGAGTGCCGCCGATCGTCTTGTGGGGGTCGAACGGTTCCGCATGCTCGGATATCGACCGGATGCGTCACACGATGCACGGACAGGGGCGTCATCGCAACGCACGGCGCACGCGCAACGGTGGTCGTGGTCCGAGACTATCGAGGTCGATGCCGAGTGGATCCGTCGTTCGGCGACGGCGAATCATGTGTGGGCGCCAGCTCATCATCAATCGGATGCGGCCCGGCGCGCCGGTCTCGCCGACATCATCGTGGACACCTCTTCGCAAGTGGCGGTGATGGCGGCCGCTGCGCAACGGCGCCACTCCGACCTGCACATCGCGTCCGTCGATCTGGCGATGAAGCGACCGATCCTCCCGGGGTCGACCGTGACCCTGAGTGGTCGTCACGCAGGGAGGGTGGTGACGGTGGTGGCCACGGTCGAGGAGCGGGAGATGAGTCGCGCAGACATCACCTTCGCTGGCTGACCTAGCGTTCCGGAATGGCTCCTGAACCGTTCACCATCGCTGTTCCCGACGAGGTCCTCGAGGACCTGCATCGCCGCCTCGACCATGTGCGCTGGCCCGATCAGGCACCCGGGGAGCCGTGGTCATTGGGCATCCCGGTGTCGGAGGTGAAGGCCGCCGTCGATCACTGGCGTCATCACTACGACTGGCGGGCACGAGAGGCACGGATGAACGCGTGGCCGAACTTCGTCACGACCGCGGCAGGCGAACGGGTGCACTTCATCCACGCTCGGTCCAAGCATGCCGACGCGACACCGATCGTGTTGACGCACGGATGGCCGGGATCGTTCGTCGAATTCCTCGACGTGATCGGACCGCTCACCGATCCGGAAGCGCACGGCGGAACGGCGGCCGACGCCTTTCATGTGGTGGTGCCTTCGATGCCGGGATACGGGTTCTCCGGCCCGACGACGCAGCCCGCCTTCCATGTGAATCGAGTGGCCGACGCCATCGCCGAGGTGATGGAACAACTCGGCTACGACCGATACATCGCGCAAGGTGGCGACTGGGGTGCCATCGTGACTCGTCGTCTGGGCGAGGCCTATGCCGATCGTCTCGTGGGCGTGCACCTCAACATGATCTTCGCCTTCCCCGGCGCCGATGACCCCGATCCGATGGCCGGCGTGACCGACGCCGACAACGAACGGTTCGCGGCTGCGGGCGCTCGGATCGCCGATGGCACCGGCTACATGGCCATCCAGAGCACCAAGCCGCAGACGTTGGCCTACGGACTCACCGACTCTCCCACCGGGTTGGCGGCGTGGATCCTCGAGAAGTTCAACGCGTGGAGCGATCTCGATGACAACAGCATCGCCGAGACCTACACGTGGGACCGAGTCCTCGACAACGTCATGGTCTATTGGGTGACCAACACTGCGGGATCGGCCGCTCGTCTCTACGCCGAATCGCAACGGGCCGACAACGGTGCGGCGCAAGGATGGTCGGGTCACGTCGAGGTTCCCACCGGGCACGCGCAGTATCCGTTCGAACTGCTTCAGACCCCCCGAGCATGGGCGGAGAAGAAGTACAACGTCGTGTACTGGTCCGAACAGTCACGCGGTGGACATTTCGCGGCGTTCGAACGACCGGAAGCCTTCGTGGCCGATCTTCGTGCGTTCCATCGCGTTCTTGCACCGTGATCGAAGGCGCGTGACGACTCGTCGGGCGGACTCAGGCACTCGCTGACTTGGCGGCTTGGGTCGGGTCGAAGTACTCGCGCTGGTGACAGATGAGACCATCGCGAAATCGGAAGACGGCGATGTAACGGTTCGTGTACGGCGCACCGTTGGGAAGGTACGTGCCCGAACCGGTGAACTCGACGATGAACTCGTCGAGATCGATCCCCGGGTGCACCTCACTGAGTTCGAGGGAGAAGCGGAACACCTTGAACGCGTTGGTGAGTCGTTCGAGGACCGCTTCGCGCCCGCTCACGATGGTGGGCGGATCGGTGAAGGGGAACTCGAGTTGGATGTCGTCGGTGTAGTTGGCGACCTGTGCATCTGCGTCACCGGCGCTCACGGCGGCGAAGA
>CAZMJK010000206.1:0-3503 GCA_964566555.1 uncultured Bifidobacterium sp.
ACGAACGGCAAGACGACCACGACGAAACTCCTCTCCAGTGCACTCGGGGCCGACCGTCCTGTCGTCTCGAACTGGCTTGGCGCGAACATGGCTCCCGGAATCGTCGCCGCTCTCGCGACCGCCGCGGCCACCGACACCGCGGTTCTCGAAGTGGACGAACGCTGGGTCGAACGGGTCCTCGCCGCCACTCGAGCACAAACGGTTGCGCTCCTGAATCTGAGTCGCGATCAACTCGATCGAACCCAGGAAGTGCGCAAGATCGCCGAGCAGTGGCGAAACGCACTCACGACGACACCACCGCGAGTGGTCATCGCCAACGCCGACGACCCGCTCGTGGTCTGGGCAGCACTCGCGGCACCGAGAATCGTGTGGGTGGCCACGGGACAGGAATGGACCGCCGACGCGTCCGGTTGCCCAGCGTGTTCGGGCCGCATCGAATTCGCGGACGGGGAATGGGCGTGTGTCGATTGCGAACTGCGCCGACCGTCGGCCGACGCGCAGGTCGACGAGACCACAATCAGCCTCTCCGGACACTCCTATCCCGTGTCGCTGGCCTTGCCCGGTCGAGTGAATCGAGTGAACGCCGCGTTCGCCCTCGCCGCCGCCGAATCGATGGGTGCCTCTGCCCCGGATGCGATCGACGCGCTCGACGATGTGCGTGAGGTCGCGGGGCGCTATCGAGTGGCGACACTGCACGGAACCACCATCCGCCTCCTCTTGGCCAAGAACCCCGCTGGGTGGCACGAGGCCCTCGAACTCCTGGAGGATCAGTCGACGCCGTTGGTCATCGCCATCAATGCCCGCATCGCCGACGGTCATGATCCGTCGTGGCTCTGGGACGTCGAGTACGAACGAGTGGGTGGGCGCCTCGTGATCGCCATCGGCGAGCGGCGTCGAGACCTCGCTGTACGTCTTCGCTACGGCAACATCGAGCACAAGGTGGCCGACTCGCTCGACGGCGCCATCGAACTCATTCGGACATCACCGCTGTTCGATCCGTCACGTCCGATCGATATCGCCTCGAACTACACGGCGTTCCAGGACCATTTGGAGAAGGTCGGTGGGGTGTTGTGAGTGCTCCACGCTCGTCGTCTCGCGTCCGGATCGTTTCGCTCTATCCCGATCTGCTCGGAACTTACGGCGCCGGAGGAAACGGTCTCGTGCTGCGCCGCCGACTCGAATGGCGAGGCATCGAATCCGAACTGCTCACCATCGATGCCGGCGACCCTGTCCCCGACTCCGCCGACCTCTATCTCATCGGCGGCGGCGAGGACGGACCACAAGTGCAGGCAACACGCGAACTCGAGAACAGCAAGGGCCTTCATCGCGCCGTCGACAAGGGAGCCGTCGTCCTCGCGATCTGTGCCGGAATGCAGATCCTCGGACATCGCTTTCCCGATGCCGCCGGCGAAAGTCGACCAGGGCTCGGGCTCCTCGACTGCGAGACGATTCGTGTCGATCGACCTCGAGCCGTCGGTGAATTGCTGACGACCGATGCGCAACTCGTCGCCTCCGGCGTGGCGATCGATCTCGGCCCGCTCACTGGCTTCGAGAATCACGCCGGTCGCACGATTCCGGGTGCCGGCGCCCGAACCTTGGCCACCGTCGAAGTCGGCGAGGGCAACGGGAACGGCACCGAAGGTGTCGTGTGCGGAAATGTGATCGGCACGTACCTCCATGGCCCCGCACTGGCGCGCAATCCGAGATTCGCCGACGCGCTCCTCGGCCTTGTCGTCGGAACCGATGCCCTTCTCGCGATCGACGATTCCGATGTCGATGAACTGCGAACCGAACGTCTCCAAGCCGCCCGTGAACACGAGCTCGCACCACGACGCTCCTGGCGCGACCTCCTCAAGCGATCATGAGCGATCTCGACACCGAATCGACGGCGACCCCACCGCACGCTCCGGATTCTCGCAACGTCCCCGATTCCGCACCGAGCACCGCGCTGTTCGCTCTCGTCGTGGTCCTCGTCGGTCTCGGTGACGTGCTGGCCTTCAATCAACTTGCGACGCAATCGCCCACGGATGCTCTACTGCAGCTGCTGGTGTTCTCCATCGGGTTCGCCGGCATCGTCGAGGCAGCCCGACGACTTCTCTTCCCCACTTCGACACGCTCGCGCGTCTCGGCGATCACTCCCGGCATTCTCGGCGTGGCAGCGGTGATCGCATGGCGAGCCGAGACCCCCATCGGCGTCTCGGTCACGATCGCCGCACTGGCGACTGTCGCGAGTGGCGTCCTCGTCTATCGGCTCCTCTGGGGAGCGTCACGGACACGACGTGACCACGCCGAGATCATCGGGCTCCTGTGGTTCGCACAGACGATGACCTTCGGCTACCTCACGGTGCTGGCCGCCCTCGACGCCGGGCCAACGCTCTTCGGTTGACCCGAACGCAGAATCGGGGGAAATGACCGACACGGCCGAGCACTGGGCCGGCCCAACGCCGTATCGTGTCGCCATGACACTCAACGTTGGAGATTCCATCCCTTCCGTGGATCTGTTCGTCATGGGCGAAGCCGGACCCGAGAAGGTCAATACCGCCGATGTCCTCGGATCGGGCAAGGTCGTCCTGTTCGCCGTTCCCGGTGCCTTCACTCCCGGCTGTTCGAAGGTGCACCTTCCGGGTTTCGTCCAGCAGGCCAACGACCTGACCGGAAAGGGTGTCGATCGGATCGCATGCCTCTCGGTCAACGACGCATTCGTGATGGGAGCCTGGGGCCAGGACCAGAACGTCGGCGACTCCATCGTCATGCTCGCCGATGGCAACGGTGAATTCACCGAAGCGATGGGGCTCGTGATGGACGGCTCCGGCTTCGGTCTCGGCGTTCGCTCCAAGCGCTACGCCGCCATCATCGACAACGGCGTGATCACGCACCTCGCTGTCGATGAGAACGGTGGCGTCGAGGTGAGTTCCTGCTCAGCGGTCCTCGAACACCTCTGAACCTTCACCACACATCCTGAGCATTCCCTCGTCATCGCGGGGAACCGAAAAGGGGCTCGGTCGATCCGAGCCCCTTTCGCGTTGCCGGCTAGAGCGAACGAGCGGTGACGTATCCGGTGCGAATGGCGCCTTCGATGTAGCCGACCGTGCTCGCATCACCCACCACATGCACCTCGAACCCATCGTCGATGAGTTGCTGCGCCACCGAGGTGTCGGGATGGACACCGCTGGCGATCACGACCGCGTCGGCTCGCACGGTTCGAGTCTCGTCACCCACCCGATAGGTCACTCCGGTGTCGTTGATGCTGACGAGGTCGGCGTTCGTCACGAATTCCACCGATCGACTCCGCGCCTCGAAGAGCGCTCGCGCCCGCCGCGGATGGGCCATCTCCAAACCGAGTTTGTCTCCAGATTCGAGAACGGTCACCGAACGGCCGCGCTCGGCGAGGTACTCCGCCAACTCGACACCGACCAAACCACCGCCGACCACGACGACACGTTTCCCGATGGGCATCCACCGCTTCGACACCGATCGAACCCGATCCATGCTCGACATCAACC
>CAZMJK010000207.1:0-3070 GCA_964566555.1 uncultured Bifidobacterium sp.
CCGAGATCCCGCGAACGGTCGGTGAGGCGCGCAGTGAGTGGCGCCTGTTCGCCGAAATCGCTGCGAGAGTGAAACCCGAGATTGCTGACGCGTTCACGTGGCGAGACAACCAACATCTTCGTGAGGAGATCGCGCAGGTTGTGCCGAGTTACGCCGGGATCGAGTCGCTGTCGAAGACAGGCGACCAAGTGCAATGGGGCGGCCCCCATCTTTGTGAGGGGGGGCAGTTCCCAACCTCTGATGGGCGGGGGCGATTCAGCGTGCTCGAACGTCCGACTCTTGATCTGCCCGACGGCATGTTCACGGTGGCGACGCGTCGAGGCAAGCAGTTCAACACGATGGTGCAGGGCACACATGATCCCTTCACCGGAACGCACCGCGATGCGATCTTCATCGATGAGTCCGATGCACGCGAGCGCGGATTCCTCGATGGCGATCTTGTGACTCTTCGTTCCGAGACTGGCACCTTCACCGGCCGACTCCATGTCACACGGTTGGCCCGTCGATCGCTGCAGGTGTTCTGGCCCGAGGGCAACGTGTTGATCCCAGCTGGTCCAGAGCATCGGGAATCGGCCTCTCGAGTGCCGGATTACAACGCCGTGGTGTCGATCGCCCCTGCCGAGAGCTCGGTGGCCTCGAGCGTTTGACTGGGACCCGCTTCGGCCCCATGGCCGTAGACTCAGGCCCGTGACTGACATCGTTTCCCCCAAGATCGGGATGGCCGTGGTCCATCTCTTCTGCAAAGTGACCCCTCTTGCCGACGCCGAGGCCATCACCGACGCCGTGCAGAAGGCGCAGGCCGACGGTGATCAGGTTGTGACGGTGGGCATCCTCGGCCACAAGGCCGATCTCGCGTTCATGGCATTGGGCTACGACATGTGGCGGATCCGCCGCCTCCAAGCCGCACTGCAACAGGCCGGTCTCGACATTGTCGATTCGTATGTGTCGCTCACCGAACTTTCGGAATACGCGCAAGGGGTACCCGAACCGCAGCGCTCGGCTCGACTCACGCCGGTCCTTCCTCCCGAGGACAAGCCCGCATGGTGCTTCTATCCGATGTCGAAACAGCGGGGTGACGTGAACAATTGGTTCACCCTTCCCTACGACGAGCGCAAGGAGCTGATGTACGAGCACGGCGCGTCGGGACGGAACTTCGCTGGTCGAGTCATTCAGGTGGTAACCGGTTCGACCGGCCTCGATGACTATGAGTGGGGAGTCACCCTCTTCGCCACCGCACCCGATGACCTCAAAGAGGTCGTGTACACGATGCGATTCGATACGGCGTCCGCCTTGTACGCCGAATTCGGTCCGTTCTACACCGGCATGGTGGCGCCGGTGGAAGACGTACTCGCGCAACTCGGCATCGACTGAGTCGTCGATGACCATGCTCGACCGTGACGAGGAGCTCTCGCTCGCGATCGAGCGATTACGTGACGAGTTGCGCGCGCTTGGCGACGTCGTGGTTGCGTTCAGCGGCGGAGTCGATTCCGCGTTCCTCGCATTCGTTGCTCGAGAGACGCTCGGTCGAGACCGCTGTCGGGTGGTCACTGCGGTCTCGCCATCACTGGCATCGAGCGATCATGCGGAGTGCGCTGAACTGGCCGATGAGTGGGACCTTGATTGGACCGAGATCGAGACCAGCGAATTGGAGAGTCTTGACTACCAGCGCAACGACGCCGATCGGTGTTTCCACTGCAAGACGGCGCTGATGGACGTCATCGACCCAATCGCCGCCGATCGTGGGGCGGTTGCCGTACTCGGGGTCAATCTCGATGACCTCGACGATCATCGGCCCGGCCAGCGGGCCGCCTCGGAACGGGGCGCGCAATTCCCGCTCGTCGACTCTGGTTTCACCAAGCAGATGGTTCGTGACGCGTCCCGTCGACTCGGACTGCGCACCTGGGACAAACCCGCCGCCGCGTGTCTTGCGTCGAGAGTGCCGTACGGAACCGAGGTGACACTCACTGTTCTGTCGAAAGTCGAACGTGCCGAGGCGGCACTGCGAGCGCTTGGCTATCGGGAACTGCGCGTGCGCCATTATGACGACACCGCCCGAATCGAGGTTCCACTCGATCACCTCGAACGAGTGGTGGCCCAACGATCCGATGTGGTGGACGCTGTTCGTTCATGCGGCTATCGCTACGTGACTCTCGATCTCGAAGGCCTGCGAAGCGGCAACTTGAATGCCGCGCTCGACTGATGAGCGACCGCGCCGCCGGACCATCGCCGAGCGATCTGGAAGCGCTCGCCACCTACGCAGCGGCGTTGGCTGACGGCATCGAGGCCTGCCTCGGTCCGTGGGTCGAGCGATCGGTGGTGACGGTCTGTGAGAACTCCGGTGTCATGGTCACCGGCAACCTGCGTCAATCGGCGCGACTCGCAGGCGAGCGTGCCACCGCAGAGATCGCGCCACCGGTGCGATCGCTCCTGCTCCTCGACATCGATGATCAGCGCACAGGCCCACTCGAACTGGTGCGTCGAGCGGTTGTCTACCCGACCGAGGTACTCCGGCAAGCCGGGGTGCCTCCGGTGGCCCGGGACGAGTCCGCGCAGGCGATGTTTCCCGACGACGTCTACGACCTCACGCCGGCGTCGTTCCGCGATGTCGACCCGTCGTTGCATGTGCCGGGACTCGAGTGGGGAGCGGCCAAGGCCCATGTGCATCTGGCCCGCCGCCGCGCCGCCGGCCAGCGCTAGTGCCGGTGGACCCGAATTTCGGACCATTCACACACTCGAAACATTCGGGGAACGGTTGGGAAACAACCTGACGACATCCTTTCGCTCACCTTGCGCCGAACTGGCGCGAGCGGTCAGCGAAGGGAGTTGCGGTGATTGCAGCAGAGATCAATGCCGGCGATACAGCGTGGATGCTGATTTCGACCGGTCTGGTGTTGTTCATGACCCCAGGATTGGCGTTCTTCTACGGCGGCATGGTCCGGGCGAAGAACGTGCTGGGGATGCTCATGCAGAACTTCTTCGCCATGGGCCTCATGGCGATCATCTGGGTCACGATCGTCTTCTCCTTGGCGTTCGGGAACTTCGGTGACGGCGGGTTCATCGGCAACTTGGA
>CAZMJK010000207.1:3080-3491 GCA_964566555.1 uncultured Bifidobacterium sp.
TTCGCCTGGATGCGGAACATCACCGCAACGACGGGCAGCGAGGCGTTCGCCCTCGGTATCCCCTTCGTGTTGTTCTGCGCCTATCAGGTGACGTTCGCCGTCATCACCCCGGCGCTGATCACCGGTGCGACCGCTGACCGCTTCAAGTTCAAGGCCTACGGGGTCTTCATCGCCCTCTGGCTCGTGCTGGTCTACGCACCGGTCGCCCACTGGGTGTTCGGTGGCGGATGGTTGGCCAAGCTCGGTGCGCTCGACTTCGCCGGCGGTGCGGTCGTTCACATCAATGCCGGTGCTGCCGCTCTCGCCGTGATTCTCGTCCTCGGCAAGCGCAAGGGCTGGCCGCGTGAGGCAATGCACCCGCACAACCTCCCCTTCACCCTTCTCGGTACGGGCATCCTGTGGTTCGGATGG
>CAZMJK010000208.1:0-3475 GCA_964566555.1 uncultured Bifidobacterium sp.
TCATGGCCGAATTGCTGGCCTCGGAACTCGCGAAGAACCCGGACGAGAGCGCCGATCACCGCGCTCTGGAACGGGCCATGCTCGCTGTTCTTCCGCGGCTCAAGGGAGCGTTCTCGGTGGTCGCCATGGACGAGGGACACGTGATCGGAGTGCGCGACCCGAACGGTTTCCGACCGCTGTGTCTCGGCAAACTCGACAACGGCTGGGTGCTCGCCTCGGAGAGCCCCGCCCTCGACGTCGTGGGCGCGCACCTGGTTCGAGAACTCGAGCCGGGGGAGATGATCGTCATCGACGCGACCGGGTACCGGTCACTACGGGTCTTCGATCCATCATCCGTTGATCCCAAACTCTGCTTGTTCGAGTTCGTCTACTTCGCTCGACCCGACACCCGGTTGTACGGCCAGAGCGTCCACCAGGCGCGAGTGCGGATGGGGGAGCAACTCGCCGAACAAGCGCCCGTCGATGCCGACCTCGTCATGGGAGTGCCCGAATCGGGTATCCCTGCGGCCGAGGGGTACGCGCGCAAGTCGGGCATCCCGTTCGGTCAGGGCCTGGTGAAGAACCGCTACATCGGGCGAACCTTCATCGCTCCGAATCAGGAGATGCGCGCGCTCGGCGTGCGAATGAAACTCAATCCGCTGCGGGACAACATCGCCGGTCGTCGCCTCGTCGTCGTTGACGATTCCATCGTTCGGGGAACGACCACGAGGGCGATGGTGTCGATGCTTCGTGAAGCAGGTGCCGCCGAAGTCCACATGCGGATCTCCTCCCCGCCCTACAAGTGGCCGTGTTTCTACGGAATGGACACCGGAACCCGCGGCGAACTTCTCGCGGCGAACATGGGCGTCGAGGAGATACGCGAGTACCTCAACGTGGATTCATTGTCCTATCTCATGCTCGATCGCCTGCTGTCGGCGACCGGTGCGGTCGGTGCCGGGTTCTGCGATGCCTGTTTGACGGGCAACTATCCCGTGGCCATACCGGAAGCGCTCGGGAAGCACATCCTGGAACTTCCATCGTCGGCGCCACTGCCATCGCTGGGACTCGCTGAGACCCTCGATGTCGCCCCGACGCTCCCTGCACAGGAAGCACTCACCTTCTCTCTGGACGAACGAGATGTCTGACGGCTCGATGCAGGGCGAGACCTACGCCGGTGCCGGTGTGAGCATCGATGCCGGCGAGGAGGCGGTCAATCGCATCAAGGCACATGTCCGCTCGACATTTCGACCCGAAGTCATCGGTGACATCGGTGGCTTCGGCGGACTCTTCGCCCTTGATCTCGCCCGCTACCGGAAGCCGGTGCTGGTGTCGTCGACCGATGGCGTGGGCACCAAGGCGCTCGTTGCCCAGGCAACCGGCCGTTTCACAACGATCGGCATCGACCTCGTGGCGATGTGTGTCGATGACCTCGTCTGCCAGGGAGCCGAACCACTGTTCTTCCTCGACTACATCGCGGTAGGACGACTCGATCCGGATCACATCGATCAACTCGTCGAGGGGGTGGCCGATGGATGCCGCCAAGCGGGTTGCGCGCTCATCGGCGGCGAGATGGCCGAACATCCGGGGGCGATGGATGCAGGGGAATTCGACCTCGTCGGATTCGCCGTTGGCATCGCAGATCGTGACGCGTTGATCACCGGGGCAACGATCACCCCGGGTGATGTGCTTCTCGGACTGCCCTCACAGAACCTTCGGTCGAACGGGTACTCGTTGGCCCGCCGGGTGTTGCTCGAACGAGCGCAGCTTCCGCTCGACGCCCCGGCCTACGAAGGCGCTCACCATTCATTGGCCGATGAGTTGTTGGCACCGTCGGTGATCTTCTCTCCAGCGATCGCTGCTCTTCAGGCGGCGGTCGATGTTCGCGGGGTTGCGCATATCACCGGCGGCGGAATTCCCGGCAATCTCAACCGCATCCTCCCTCGTGGCACTGCTGCCGAAGTCACGCGGGGCACATGGGAGATACCTCCGATCTTCACCGAGATCCAGCGGTTGGGATCCGTCGCTGATGACGAGATGGCGCGCGTCTTCAACATGGGGGTGGGCATGATCGTCGTCGTTCCAGAGACCCAATCGATGAAGGCCCTCGACGTGGCCCGCGCTGCCGGTCATCGAGCCACGGTCATCGGGCGCATCGTTGAGGGTGATGGCAGCGTTTACATCGCGTGAACCCCTCGTCACCGAGCTCGGTGCGCGTACTGCGCACATCGCGTTCGCCGGCCCGGTAGGTTCGACTTCATGACCGCTGCGGCCAAGCAACAGTTGATCGACCATCTCCTCCGTCATTCGGTGCGCACCGGCGACTTCACCCTGAAATCGGGCAAGAAGAGTTCGTGGTTCATCGACTCGAAGCAAACCGCGTGTCGACCGGACGGAATGTTGTTGATGGCCGATCTCGCGCTCGAAGTGATCCCCGATGACGTCACTGCCATCGGTGGTCTCACGGTCGGTGCCGATCCGGTCGCCTACGGCATCGCTGCGGTCGCGGCGACGAGAGGTCGAGCACTCCGCTCGTTCACGATTCGCAAGGAAGCGAAGGACCACGGCGTCGCTGGTCGCTTAGCAGGACCTCTCGAGCCGGGGGACAGGGTGGTGATCACCGATGACACCGTGACCCGTGGGACCTCGCCGATGGAAGCGGTCCACGTCGCCCGCGAACTCGGCGCCGAACCGGTGATGGTCCTGGTCGTGGTCGATCGCGGTGGTACGTGTCGGGCGATGGCGGAGGCCGAGGGGCTTCGGTTCCATGCACTCGTCACTGCTCCGGAACTGGGCTTCGAGTACGAAGGCGCTTGAGCCACCGGGATTCGCACCCGGTGATGGGGCCCCGACCTGACTTGGGGCCGGCGGGGGCCTGACGGGTAGCGTCTCGGCCCTATGGCTGACACCACCACCGCCGCATTCAGCATCCGTCTTCGCGTTCGCCTCGGGAATGAACCCGGTGCACTCGGTCGCCTCGCAACCGCCATCGGTTCGGTGGGCGGGAACATCTGGTCGCTCGAGGGCTTCGAGGCCAAGAAGGAATCGCTCGACGAGGACGTCGTCGTCAACTGTTCGAGCGAAGCCCATCAACAGCAGGTCCTCGAGGCCGTTCAGTCACTCGATGGCATCGAGTTGCTCGAATGGGAGGACCGCACATTCGCGTTGCATGCTGGCGGCAAGGTGCACGTCATCAGCCAGATTCCGGTCAATGATCGTGACGATCTGTCGATGGCGTACACCCCCGGTGTTGCGCGCGTCTGTACCGCGATCGAGAAGGATCCCCAGCTCTCCCACGAGCTCACGATTCGCAAGAACACGGTGGCCATCGTGAGCGACGGAACCGCAGTACTCGGGCTCGGCGACATCGGCCCGCTCGGCGCCATGCCCGTCATGGAGGGCAAAGCGCTGCTGTTCAAGGAATTCGCCGGCGTGGATGGCTTTCCGATCTGTCTCGACACGAAGGATCCGGAAGAGATCATCCGCACCGTCGTGAACA
>CAZMJK010000209.1:0-902 GCA_964566555.1 uncultured Bifidobacterium sp.
TCGTCGTCGCTCTCGTCGTCCTTTTCTTGGTCAACAAGAACTGGGGCGGAGCACCGGTGGACGCAAAGACGATCTCATCGTTCCTCGTGGTGGGCATCGCCCTCGGTGGCATCTATGCCATCACCGCCGGTGGTCTGGTCGTCACCTACGCCACCACCGGCATCTTCAACTTCGCGCATGCCGCAATCGGTTGCTTCCTCGCGTTCTGTTATTGGCAACTCACGGTGAAACAGGGGTTGCCCACGTTGGTGGCTATCGCCATCACGTTGCTCGTGATCGCCCCGGCCATCGGATTCCTGCTCGACCGGGTGATCATGCGTCGCTTGCGCGACGCAGCGCTGGTGGTGCAGCTCATGGTCACGGTGGGCCTCATGCTCACCTTCATGGGCATCACCCTCACGATCTGGTCACCGAAGACGGGTCGTACCTTGCCGCAGTTCTTCGAGAGCTCGAAGGGCATCGAACTCGGATCGGTGACCGCGACGTGGCATCGCATCATCACGGTGGTCGTGGCGCTCTTGGTGGCGCTTGCCCTGCGGTTCCTTCTCTATCGAACCCGCCTGGGTATCTCGATGCGGGCCGTTGTCGACAGCCGCAGTCTCGCCGGACTCACTGGTGCCAAGCCCTCGATCATCTCCGGAGCATCGTGGGCCCTCGGGTGCATGACCGCTGGTCTTGCCGGCATCCTGATCGCCCCCGAGACCGGTCTCGTCGTCGACAACCTCACGCTCATCATCGTCGTGGCGTCCGCGGCGGCGGCCATCGCGCAGCTCAAGTCGATCCCGATGGCGTTCATCGGTGGCCTGATCATCGGTCTCGCCAAGTCGTTCTCCTCGGTGTATCTGTCATGGGGGACCGACTGGGCCTATGCCGACGAGGCCATCCCTGCGGTGATCCTGTTC
>CAZMJK010000209.1:912-3473 GCA_964566555.1 uncultured Bifidobacterium sp.
GAACGACTCACCAAACCGTGGGAGGCCGCACTCGGTGCCGGCGTGTAGATCTCGGTGGTCGGCGCGTGGGCCAACGGTTGGATCCCATGGATCAGCGGTACCAATTTCGGTGAGCGCTCGGCGGTGTGGCTCGGCCGAGGGGCCGGCTTCATGGTGATCGGTCTCATCATGATCTCCCTCATCCCACTGATCGGTTGGGCCGGTCAGGTGAGTTTCGCCAACTTCGCCATCGCCGGTATCGGTGCGGTGCTGTTCTCCCACTTCGGCGGACAGAACGGCGACGGTCTCGGAATCGTCTACGTCATGCTCGTGTGCGCTCCTCTGGGACTGGCGATCGCGTTGCCTGCGCTGCGGCTCAAGGGTTTGTACCTCGCGCTGGCGACGATGGCGTTCGCCGAAGTGGCCGACAAGGTCATCGTCAGACATCCGAACATGCTCGATCCATCGGCTACGGGTGTGTTGTTCAAGCCCGTGAACATCTTCGGGATCACCATCAGTTCCGATCCCAGCGACCGCAAAGCCTTCCTGATGTTCCTGGTCGTGACCTTCGCCTTGTTGTTCTTCATGCTCGAGTTGTTGCGACGAACTCGCTGGGCGCGGCGCTGGATCGCCATGTCTGACTCGCCTGCGGCATCGGCCACGATCGGTGTGAACCTGACCACCACCAAGATGATGGTGTTCATGCTCTCCGGGGCCATGGCCGGATTCGCCGGTTGCATGTTCGGTCTGCAACGCGGCGCGCTTTCGGTCGATTCGTTCCCGCTCTTCGCCGGCCTTCCCCTCGTGCTGCTGCTCGCCGTGCAGGGTGTGCGCTACCCGGTGGCCGCCTTCATGGGCGTCATCGGGCTGGCCTCCTTCCCGGCCTTGTACGAGTTGCTCGGCAAACCCTCGTGGTTGTCGGCCATCGAACTCATCGGTCCCGGTATCGCGGCGATCGCCATGGCCTATCGACCCGAGGGTGCGGTGTTCTACTCCGGCCGCGACCTGGCGGGGCTCCTACCTTGGCGCAAGGACGCCAGAGTGGAGAAGGAACTCATGGTGGCCAAGGAGCGCGAGCAGAACATCGGCAAGGACGAGATCAACGACATGGGTCTCACCCGTCCGTTCACGCCCGACAAGATCGCTCAGCTCGATCGTGTGCTCGACATCACCGATCTGGTCGACGAACACAAGATGGTTCCCTCGGGAGGTGCATCATGAGCGCGATCCTCGAAACCAAAGACGTCGTCGTCCGGTTCGGCGTCCTCAACGCGGTGTCCCATGCCAGCATCGAAGTGGTCGAAGGTCGCGTCACTGGACTCATCGGCCCCAACGGAGCGGGAAAGACCACGTGCTTCAACGTGATCACGGGTCTGCAGGAGCCCACGAGCGGCAAGGTGTTCTTCGAAGGCAAGGACATCACCAACAAGAACCCGTACAAGCGGGCGCGGATGGGTATCGCCCGCACCTTCCAGAAGCTGGAGGTGTTCGGAAGTCTGTCCGCTCGCGAGAACATCCTCGTGGCCGCCGAACAGCGCAAGACCTGGGATCGATCCGGCTTCGATCCGAGCAAGGTCTGTGATGAGATCCTCGCCAAGGTCGGGCTCACCGACGTGTCGGAGTTCATGGTCGGCACCCTGCCCACCGGAACCGCTCGACTGGTCGAGTTGGCGCGAGCGCTCGCATCGAACCCTCGAGTGCTCCTGCTCGACGAGCCGTCCTCCGGTCTCAACGAAGAGGAGACCGAGGAGATGGCGGCGCTGCTGCGCAAATTCGTCGATGACGGTCTTGCCGTACTGCTCGTCGAACACGACATGTCCTTCGTGATGGGTACCTGCGAGTTCATCCACGTTCTCGATTTCGGCACGATCATCGCCACCGGCACGCCGGCCGAAGTGCAGGCCAACACCCAGGTGCAGGCCGCGTATCTCGGAACCGAAACCGTTGAGGAGGCGTCATGACACCGATTCTCGAACTCAACAACATCCGTGGTGGGTACGGGACCATCGACGTGTTGCACGGGGTGAATCTCAAACTCGAGGCGGGTCAGGTGCACGCGTTGCTCGGTCCGAACGGTGCGGGCAAGACCACCACGCTCGGCATCTGCAGCGGGCAGATCGTTCCGTCGGGCGGACAGTTGCTCATCAGCGGCCGCGAGGTCAACGGTGTCAGTAGCGATTCGCTGGCTCGAGCCGGTGTCTGCCTCGTGCCCGAAGGGCGTGGCATCTTCCCCAATCTCACCGTCACCGAGAACCTCCGCATGTTCACCCATGCCGGTACCTCGATGGCCGAGATCCAGGAGAAGGCCTTCACCCAGTTCCCTCGCCTGAAGGAACGACGCAAGCAGATCGCCGGAACGATGTCCGGCGGCGAGCAGCAGATGCTGGCGATGTCGCGGGCGCTGGCCGTCAATCCTTCACTTCTTCTTCTCGACGAGTTGTCGATGGGTCTCGCCCCGCTGATCGTCGAGGAGTTGTACGAACGCGTCGCCGAGCTCGCCGCCGACGGCATCTCCATCCTCGTGGTGGAACAGTTCGCCCAAGCCGTGCTGGGCGTGTCGACCGTTGCGTCGATCATGTTGC
>CAZMJK010000210.1:0-3472 GCA_964566555.1 uncultured Bifidobacterium sp.
CGCAGGCAGCAGCAGCCGCTGCCGTGCAAAGGCTGGCGCACAGCGGCAGGCAAAGCCGGGCAGCAAAGGCGCGCACGCAAGCCCCGCCTTAGTGCGTGTAGGGGCTGCGGGTGCCGGTGGCCGTGGGGTAGGCCTGCGCCAGAACTTCCGGGGTGGGGTCCAGCCGGGGCGCGGCAAACAACGGGTAGGCGTAAAGGTGGTGGGGTACACGCATGCCATCAAGCATAAACGTGCCCAGCGATTGCAACCCTGTGGCACCCGTTTGCGCAGCCAGCCCCTCGCCCACCAGGATGGGGTAGCCCAGATCGGCCGTCATGCCCACCAGGCGGCTGGCGATGGTGACAGTACGGCCCATCACCATGTGCGTCCGGCGGCTGGCCAAACCCAAAGAGCCTGCCATGGCCGGGCCGCTTTCCACACCAATGCCCAGGGCCAGCGGCTCCAGCCCGGGTGACACGGTGGTCGTCCAGGTCAATCGCGACGGGAAGGTGCTCGACGTCACCGTCACCCTGGGGACGCTGAAGTAGTACCCGGACGCGAATCGGATCGACGTCGGTGGCCGCCCCCGGGGGTGGCCACCGACGCGATCGGGGGACTCGCCTCGTCCTCGGTCTCGAGCGCGACGAACGGTGACGACGGGAGGGGAGCGCGAGGGGAGCGCCCGGGAGTCGCGTGAGAAGGCGGCCACTAGGCTTCGACACCCATGACCGAGATCCTCATCGTCGTCGCTGTCGCCGTTCTCCTCGCCCTCATCGTCGGGTTCGGATTCGTTGCGCCTCGTCGTCGGCGCTCTCGTCTCGAACCCCCTTCGACGCGCCGGGGGCCGGTCGATGATCGGATCGTTCCCGATGACGAGGTGTCTCGCGACGCCCTCGTCGAGGCCGAAGTCGCCGCTGATCTCGCCACCCACAGGCCGACCGAGGAGCCCGCACCGGCGCCTGCACCCGTCGTCGAGGACGTCGTCGAGGACGACGCCGACGACGTCACCAACGACGGCGTCGCAGTCATCGAGCGGCCCCGATTCCGCGACCGCTTGGGGAAGGCACGGGCGGCGCTTTCGGGGGCGCTGGGTTCGATCGCCGGACGTTCGAAGATCGATGGCGAAACCTGGGATGAACTCGAAGAGGCGCTGATCCTCGCCGATGTGGGTGTCGCTTCGACACAGGAGCTCCTCGATCATCTCCGTACTCGTGTCAAGGCCGATGGCCTGACCAACGGCGACGAACTCCTCGACGCATTGAAGACGGAGTTGACGACTCGACTGAGTGGGTTCGACCGAGGACTCGCGCTGTCCGACGCCGATGGTCCGTCCGTGTGGTTGTTCGTCGGCGTCAATGGCGTCGGCAAGACCACGACGATCGGAAAGCTCGGCGTCCGTGAAGTGCGCGAGGGGCGATCGGTGCTCATGGCGGCGGGCGATACGTTCCGAGCCGCGGCTGCGGAACAGCTGGGGATGTGGGCGGAGCGTTCCGGCGCCGAGTTGGTGCGGGGGAGCGAGGGGGGTGACCCGAGCGCGGTCATCTTCGACGGCGTCGAGGCCGCGAATGCTCGGGGTATCGATTTGGTGTTGGCCGATACCGCTGGACGCCTCCATACGAAGGTGAATCTGATGGAGGAACTCAGCAAGGTCCGACGAGTAGCGGAGAAGGGCGCCGGTACCGTCACCGAGGTGCTGCTCGTGATCGACGCGACGACGGGTCAGAACGGTCTGGTGCAGGCGAAGCAATTCACCGACGCCGTGGAACTGACCGGGGTCGTCCTCACGAAACTCGATGGCTCGGCCAAAGGCGGCATCGTGGTGGCGATCCACGATCAGTTGGGTATCCCCGTCAAGTTGGTCGGGCTCGGTGAAGGGCCCGACGATCTCGTTCCATTCGACGAGCGAGAATTCGTGGAGGCGCTGTTCACATGAAGAAGGTCGTGACGTTCCCGATCCATGCGCTCCGTCAGGCGTTCGTGGTGCCCCTGAAGGTGCTCTTCGCCTCGTTGGGCTTCACGTTTCGCGCTGGCGTGGCCGTCGGCAAACTGCCGGTTCGCGGAGGCGCGGTCGTCTCCCGTGCCCTCGGATGGAAGATCCTGGGAGCGGTGACCGTCGGACTCGTCGTCGGCGTGGTGATCGGCCGACAGGTCGAGCGAATGATGCATGCCAGTGAACACGTCGATTCCGATGGCGGACGTACGAGCGACCCCGTGCCGTCGGGTGCAGGAGTAGCAGCCTGATGTTCGAATCACTCTCCGATCGATTCGAGTCCGTCCTCGGTCGTCTCAAGGGAAAGGGAAAACTTTCCGAGTCCGATGTCGACGAGGCGCTGCGCGAGATACGGCTTGCGTTACTCGAGGCTGACGTCAATTTCACGGTCGTCAAGAACTTCTGCGCCCGCGTTCGAGATCGCGCTGTCGGCGAGGAAGTGTCCAAGGCACTGAACCCCGGTCAGCAAATGGTGAAGATCGTCAACGACGAACTCACCGCGACCCTCGGCGGCGAGACCATCCGCATCACCTACAACGCCAAGCCCCCGACCGTGGTGTTGATGGCCGGGCTTCAGGGTTCGGGAAAGACCACCAACTCGGCGAAGTTGGCGCGCTGGTTCAAGAGCCAAGGCCGCCATCCACTCCTTGTCGGAGCGGACCTCCAACGCCCGGCCGCGGTCGAGCAGTTGCGCACGTTGGGTCGACAGATCGAGGTGCCGGTGTTCTCCGAGGACACCGATCCGGTGCGCGTGGCGTCGAATGCGTTGGTCGAGGCCCGCAAGACCGGTCGTGACGTCGTCATCGTCGATACCGCTGGTCGTCTCGCGATCGATGCGGAGTTGATGGACGAGGTTCGACGTATCTCCGAAGCGGTCGATCCCGACTTCACCTTCCTCGTTATCGACGCCATGACGGGTCAGGACGCCGTGACGACCGCTGAGGCGTTCCACGCAACACTCGAACTCGATGGTGTGATCCTGACGAAACTCGACGGCGATGCTCGCGGCGGTGCTGCGCTCAGCGTCAAGGAGGTCGTGGGCCGCCCCATCGCGTTCGCGTCGACGGGTGAGAAGTTGCGCGACTTCGATCTGTTCCACCCCGATCGCCTTGCTGGTCGCATCCTCGGGATGGGCGACATGCTCACGCTCATCGAGAAGGCCGAGGAGGTCTACGAGAAGGATCAGGCGGAAGCGGCGGCGGCACGACTGCTCGAAGGGCAATTCACCCTCGAGGATTTCCTCGATCAGATGCAGCAGATCAAGAAGATGGGACCGCTCTCGGGTGTGCTCGGGATGATGCCGGGCGTGCCGAAGGAAGTGAAGAACGCGCAGATCGACGATCGGGAGATCGCCCGGGTCGAGGCCATCATTCGTTCGATGACACCGGCGGAACGGGTCGATCCCGACCTCATCGATCAGTCCCGAAGGGTCCGGATCGCCAAGGGGTCGGGAACCGAACCGGCCCGGGTGGGTGAACTCATCAAGCAGTTCAAAGAGATGTC
>CAZMJK010000211.1:0-3449 GCA_964566555.1 uncultured Bifidobacterium sp.
CAGCGTCTCGATCTTCCGGCTGGTGTCGACATCGAGATCAAGATCCAGCAGGTCTGAACCAGGTTTCACACCTCGAATCGGATTCGAACGTAGGCCCCTCGCTCGTGCGGGGGCCTTCGTCGTTCTCGGAACGATGCTCGAAGTGGCGATCGCTCCGATACTGTTCGACGGTCCCGGTGGGCGGGTCGACACTTCGGGAAGGAACGGAGGGAATCGGGTGACTTTGCGAATGCGTGTGTCGTTCGCTGCACTTGCGTTTCTTGTTCTTCTTGCTGCAGCTTGTGGTTCGTCCTCGATTTCAGCGGAACGACCGCCGCTGACGGCTGAGACGTTCACCGAATGGTTCGACGCTGTGTACGAAGTTGTCGCAACGTGTGGCAGTTCGTCTGCGTTGACCGATCGTGCTGTCCAGTCGGTGTCCTCCGATGGGGTGAAGAGCACTTTTGATCTCGACCTTGTGACGGCGGCGGGTGCCGCTGCTGAATCCTGTTTTTGGACTCCTGATCCGGCGACCACGACCCAATTCGCCGCCGAGATCCCTGAGCGGTTGCTCCCTGTGACGATTCAACTTGAGGAGTGGCTTGATCTCTCCGATGCTGCGAATCGGGCGTTCCTGCTTGTCGCAGCGGGCAATCTCGATGATCGTCGGTTCATCGCCGATGCAATAGAGGCGACGAACGCTGCTGATGCGCTCGCTGATGAGATTGGAGCATCGGTTGATCAACTCGCTGCGGAGGTCGAAGTGGTTTTGCCTGATGAGGCCATGATGTTCCGCTGGTCGATCGAGTCGCACTCATGAAGTCACTACGTAGTTGGCGTCGTGGCCGATCAATTCGTAGGTGGCTTCTGCTGGCTGCATTCGTTGCTGTTGCGATGAGTGTGCTGGTGGTGATCGCACCCCTCGGCTCGGATGAGAGAGCCGGGGCATTTGGTTCCGTGCGAATTCCATTGACCGTTCAACGGCCGATGCATGAAGCGATCACTCGAGTGCTCGCCTGCACGTCGTCGCAACGACCATCCGAGTGCTTCGAACCGGGCTCTATCGACCTTCTCGCGGGGACCGATGGCACATTCGGTGCCGTGGCCGAACCGGACAACCCTCTGGACGGATTTCCGAACCCTGCATCTCGGCATTGCGATGATGCCGACTATGGCTACGGCGACCAGCAGTCTCAGGCCGAAGCGTGGTTGGAACTCGCAAGGTGTGTTGATGCCTATCAGCGGTACCTGGACTTCTCGCTTGAAAGCGCGTCGGGCCTGCTGAACTCC
This sequence comes from uncultured Bifidobacterium sp., assembly GCA_964566555.1. Taxonomy (GTDB): domain Bacteria; phylum Actinomycetota; class Acidimicrobiia; order Acidimicrobiales; family Acidimicrobilacustridaceae; genus Acidimicrobilacustris. Next base: position 1,270 of record CAZMJK010000211.1, read on the forward strand.
GATGGATCAATCAGTGCACCAGCGACGGCGATCTTCGACTCGAACGGATTGCAGTTCAGTGTTTGTTCTTTCCCTGACCCGTTGAAAGGTCACACTTCTTTAGACGTTGCGAAGTGCAATGTTCTCAATGGAATTGGTCGGGCGTTGCACATCTACGAGGACTTTTGGTCACATTCCAACTGGGGTGATGTGGCCGATCCGACTCGACCGGTCGATGCATCGAACATCGCTGGACTCGGACGGATCGATCAACCTCCATATTTCGCCTACCCGACCCCGGTGGCGACGACGTTCGTTGAGGGTCTCGTCTCTGGTTGTGATGACAGCCTCGGCGCCGGCCGTTGTACGCAGAAGGATCGATTCGGGCATTCGGTTGTCAACAAAGACAACGCCGAGACCGTAGATGCGACGACATGTCAAGCCTCACAACCGCTCACTCCTCGCGGCCGGGTGACGATCGACGGCGTCTCAAACTTTCAGCGGGCAGTGACCGGAGCCTGCGGGGCGGCGCTTCGGGCGTGGACCGATTTTCGGTCAGCGCTCATTACTCGTTACGGCACGACGACTGCGCAGACGATGATTCGGGCGATCATCGCCGACACACCGACAACGCGCTGTCTGATGGGTGGCGCTTCATCGAGGGCGAGAGCGACGCCGGTCGGCGAAAGGGCGAGTGCTCGATCGATGACGGTCACGTTGGTGAATGAATCGGGCCTTCCTCTGACGTGCGGGAGAGCAGACTTGGACAGCGGGGAATGGGCTGATCGGCCGCCTGATTCGATCGACAGCGGTGCGTCGGTGTCGTGGAGAACGCAGAGCAATGGTCTCGCCACCGGGACGTCCGGAAGTGCGGTGTTCACGATCGGAGACACGGCTTCGACGGTCGCAGTGACGTGGGGGAACCCGTTCGTTGGAGGTAACACGAGTTCGTGTGATGTTGCCGGCGGATTCGTGTGCGCCACCTCCGGCGGATCGGGCGATCAGGCCTCACTCGTCGTCACGATTCGCCCGGCCTGAGAACGCTCGGGTCGCAGATCGAGGACGCGGCGGCGCGGTGAACGTCCAGCCGCTAGTTTCACGCATCGAACATCTCTCAGGGGGAAATCATGGGCCGTTTCGATGGCAAGGTCGTAGTGGTCACGGGTTCGTCGTCAGGGCTCGGCGCCGCGACCGTCGAACGTTTTCTGGCCGAAGGGGCGACCGTGGTCGGATCCGATGTCCAGCCTCCGGTCGAGGGTGCCGCACAGCCGACAACCTTCACCCATGTCGATGTCACCGATGAAGCGGCCATCGCCGCTTGGGTCGAGGAGGCATCGAAGATCACTGGTCGTATCGACGTGGTCTGCACGTTCGCCGGCATTCCGGCAGGTGGCCCGGTTCATCTGGTCGATGTCGACACCTTCACGCGAACACTCGACATCAATCTCACCGGAACGTTCACGACCTGCAAACACGTCATCATCAAGATGCTGGGTCAGGAGCCCATCGACGGAGAGCGGGGGAGCGTCATCACCGTCGCCAGTGTCGAAGGCCTCGAAGGCACCGCCGGAGGCAGCTCGTACAACGCGTCGAAGGGTGGGGTCGCCATCCTGACCAAGAACATGGCCATCGATTACGGCCGGCAGGGCATTCGGGTGAACTCCATCTGCCCCGGCTTCATCGACACCCCCATGCTTCGGGGGCTCGGGGATCCCGAACTGAACGAGATGCTCCTGGAGATCAAGGAGGAGCACAAGCTTCGCCGTCTGGGACGGCCCTCCGAAATCGCCTCCGTGGCCGCGTTTTTGGCCTCGGCCGACGCCTCGTTCGTGACTGGGCAGACGATCGCGGTCGATGGCGGGTACACGGCGGGCCGGGATCACGGGGTCACCCGACGCATGGGGCTCTGATTTGGTGCATCCGGCCGGGAGCCTGTGGATAACTTCGGCGTTCCTGTGGATGAACCTCGATCGATGACCCGGCCCCTCGTCGGGGATGCGGGATTTGGCCTGAGACGGCCCAGCCCCTAGAGTTTCCTCTCCGTGCAACAGGGATCTTCTCCGGAAGATCACCGCCCGCACCTCTACGTCGATCGAACCGACGTCTGCGACGGTCCTTCGGGATACCCCGCAGCACAACCGACAGGCGCTCGGCCGGGATTTCCCGTGCCGAGCGTTGGCATGAAGGGCCCTTCCCTCCAT
>CAZMJK010000212.1:0-3406 GCA_964566555.1 uncultured Bifidobacterium sp.
AACCGTGTGGCCGAAGCTCTTCATGAAGTCGTGCTCGGAGGTCAATCCGTCGATCTTCTCCTTCTCCTCGTCGGAGAGGCCGTCGTAGGCCGCTCCCATATCGGAAAAGAGGGTGTCACCACCTACCGGGGGAACCTCGATGCCATGGAGGATGGCGCCCATCGACGGCTGTTCTCGCCACGTGACGTCGTGATGCCATGAGTTCTCGAAGCCTGCGACTTCGGCAGTCTTCTCGAAGCGAACAAGTTCGGGAATGCCCGTGTTCGAGGGGATGAAGGGGTGGATCTCGAGTTGACCGAAGCGCTTCGCGAATGCGACGTGCTGCTCCGAGGACATGGGCTGGTCGCGGAAGAAGATGACCTTGTAGTTGTCGAGGGCGATTTGGAGTTCATCGATGACGTCATCACCCAATTCGCCGCAGAGGTCGATGTCGGTGATCTCGGCGCCGAGGGTCGAACCGATCTGCACGACGCCGAAATTGCGCCATGACAGCCCGGCGAGACGCTCCCGTTCGTCGGCGAGATGCGTCGCCGGACCGACGGGGATGCCGCCGTCCATCATTCGACGGCTCGCAGCGAGATACGCGCTCGGATCCTTCTCCGGCTTGAGGTCTGTGATCGACATTACGGACTCCGATCGAGTGATTGCTTCTCGGAATGTAGTGCAGGGAAACCGGGTGGTCGGGGGCAACGTCCTGTCGACCACGATCGCTACCATGCTGCGGTGACCAAAGCCTGGATCCGTCGGCCCATCACCGTGAGCGGCGTCATTCTCGGCGCTGTCCTCCTCACGTTCCTCATCCCTGTCTGGGTCGTTGTCGCCGTCGCGTTCGACCTCGTGAGTCGCAACTGGAGACTTCCCACATTCCGGTTGCTCTGTTTCGCGTGGTGCTGGCTGTGGCTCGAGACCTTGGGCGTGTTGGGCGCCTTTCTCCTCTGGGTGACCGGCCAGGGTCGCAATCAGCGCGCCAACTACGCGCTCCAACGGTGGTGGGCGAAGCGGCTCATCCGTTCACTTCGGTTGACGTGCGGGTTGCGAATCGACGTCGAAGGTGTGGCAACGCTTTCGGATGGTCCACTCATCTGTCTCGGTCGACACGCCAGTCTCGGTGATGCCCTGGTCAGTGCCTGGATCTTCGGATCGTTGGCCCACCGCTTCCCACGGTACGTGATGAAGAAGGAGTTGTTGTTCGACCCCTGTCTCGACATCGTCGGTCAGCGGATTCCGAACTACTTCGTCGACCGCGGTTCCGCAGCCGTGCGCCAGGAGATCGCCGGCATCAAGGCGATGGCCTCGCAGATGGGGGTGCGAGATGTCGCAGTGATCTTCCCCGAAGGAACTCGCACCAATGATGTGAAGCGAGTGGGCCTGGTGGCGAGGCTCGAGCGGCGGGCCCCCGACCGACATGAGAAGTTGAGCGCGCTCCAACGACTCCTCCCACCTCGTTCGGCGGGGGCATCGGCGCTACTCGATGAGGTGCCGTCCGGTGACGTGGTCATCATGTGGCACGTCGGATTCGACGGGCTCGATACGTTCGCCGGCGTGCGTCGGAGACTCGCGGTTGCCGAACCCTCGGCTCGCGTTGTTCTGGAACTTCATTCACGAGCCTCGATCCCGGCCGGCGCCGCGTTCGAGCATTGGCTCGACGATCGCTGGGTGGAGATCGACCAGAAGGTCATCGCCGCTGACCACGATCGATTGTCGTGAAGATCGGGTTCAGTCGACCGGGCGGATTCGGAGTGTTCGTTCCTCGGCGTTGAGGCATCGACCCGACGCAAGGTCGAACCGCCACCCGTGGAGTGTGCACACGAGTTCATTCCCATCGATCTCGCCGAAGACAGTGAGATCGGCGGCGCGATGTGGACACGTGCGCTGGACGATCCAGTCGCCGATCCTGATGTCGTCGGCGCTGTCGTCATCGCTCCCGGTGCCCGATTTCCGAACGGCCTCGGCCTCGGTTCGAAGCATGCGCTCCTCCGAGAGCGATTTGAAGAAGTTGTAGACGTATTCGTTGAATGGGCCTCTCCGCCATGCGGAGAACCGACACGAGAGAAACAGAGAGTTGCTCCAGTCGACGGCTCGCTCTGCGGTCACCGTTTCGACCAGTCGGCGGTCGATCGTGAATCGAAATCCGTGGTCGCCACCGCCCCATTCCGACACGGTGCCGTTCGGGAAATCGATGGCGATCTTGAGATCGCCGGTGTCGATGACGCAGACGTCACCGACGCCTCTGCGTAGTGCGGGTGCGATGGCCAGCAGTGGTTCCCACCACTGCCGGAGAACCTCGACGAGGTCGGCGCTCGGAGCACGCCATTGGTCCTTGCAGTCTTGGATGAACGGCAGCCAGTCGGACTGGTAGGCGCGGAGGTAGGACTCCTTGTCGGAGAAGATTCGTGTGACCTCGTCGTCGGCCATCGGATGGGTGACGGTGAGGTCGTCGGGTGAGATCTCGATGCAGGTTCCGGGGATGGCGAGGACCCCCAGATGTCCGGCGTTCGCGAGACGATCCATGAACGACATCTGGTCGGGGAAGATGCTCATCTCATCCCCGTTGATGATGTTCAGATCGAACAGTTCGGGATCGAGGAACGCCGGTGGCCCAGCGCTCGGAACGACGGCACGCGCGTCGAGCACCTCGACATAGCGCATCGCCCGTGAGAACTGACTCTCCACCTTTGCGTTGACGAGTTCCCGTTTCACCTCGGTGGGCTCGTCGTACACCATCGGATACCAGATCGCCCCGCTGTACTGGAGCCAATGGAGGTCGATCGGTCCGTGTGAGGCCAGTGCCGTGAGATCGTGGGTACGGCAGTCGTTCTGATTGACAAGTCGTCCCGAAGAATCGGACACGACGAGTGCCGAATCGCCGCCGGGACCATCGGTGATCGAGGTTTCGCAATGGATGGCGATACGTGTGGATCCGAGTAGATCGAGTTCCCGTCCATCGACGGTGTGTACGAAGTGGATGAATCCGAGTGCACGGAGGCGCTGTTCGAGTTCCCCGGTCGGGAATCCGGGGAGCAGGACGGTGGCCGAGCGACTGATGTGGTCGCGAAGCCACGCCTCATCGAGATGATCCCCGTGAATGTGGGAGATGTAGAGATAGTCCGGCGATTCGATTCGAGCCATCAACTCGTCGGAGAGTTGGTCGTTGCGGGGAAAGACGCACCATGACCCGTGGAACGCGGGCAGGAACCACGGGTCGCACACGATCGACACATCGGCAGTTTCGATGAGGATGCCGGCATGGCCGATGGAGGTCGCCTTCATGTCGTCGACACTAGTGACGCGTTGCCGGAGCGCCGCACCTCGAACGCGACGAGAGGCCCCGGTGGGGCCTCTCGTCTTGTGGAGCGGGTGAAGGGAATCGAACCCTCATAGCCGACTTGGAAGGACGGTGCTCTAG
>CAZMJK010000213.1:0-1501 GCA_964566555.1 uncultured Bifidobacterium sp.
TGATGACGACGGTGCCGCCCCAATCGAGCATCTCGAGCGCGTTGGAGGTCACGGCCGGATGACCGACGACGTCGTAGACCCAGTCCACACCGCCGGCATTGAACGGGCCGGAGAGTTCGGTGTCGCTGTAGGGAACAAGTCGACGAACCTGTTCGACGATGTCCTCGGCACGACCATCGAGGAAGTCGGTCGCCCCGAACTGACGAGCAAGAGCTTCCTTCTCCGGTTCGGTGTCGATGGCGATGATGCGCGAGGCGCGCTTGACCCGCAGCGCCTGGATGGCGTTGAGGCCGACACCGCCGCAGCCGTAGACGACCGCGGTCTGACCGATCTTCACGTCGGAGCGATACAGCACCGCACCGGCGCCGGTCATCACGCCACAGCCGACGAGACAGGCCGAGGTGAAGGGAACGTCCTTCGGGATCTTCACCGCTTGGAATCCGCGCACCACCGTGCGTTCAGTGAACACCGACGCGGCGGCGAAGTTCCAGCACGCCTCACCGTTGAGGGTGAACGGCTGCGCCATGTTGCCGAGGGTCTGACGACAACGGGTCGGCTTGCCCTGCGCGCAGGCTTTGCACACGCCGCAGGCCGCGAGTGTCGAGATGATGACGTGATCGCCCTCGACGACGTGGGTGACACCGGTACCGACCTTCTCGACGATGCCGGCCCCTTCATGGCCGAGCACGGCGGGCGACGGCCACCCGAAGGCACCGGCCGCGGCCGTCACGTCGGAATGACACACACCTGCGGCCATCACCTTGACGATGACTTCCCCGGCGCCCGGTTCACGGACCTCGAGTCCGTCGAGTACTTCGGCTGCTTCGCCGGTGAAAACGATGCCCTTCATGGATTCCCCCAAGTGTGAGTCAGTGGACGTTGCGTTGATTCGGGAACAAACAGATGTCGGTGCGACCGGAACTGGGAGCGAGCTCAGCTCCCCCAGATGATCGATTGCCATTCGGTGTAGGCGTCGAGACCCCAGTTGCCGCCATCGCGACCGATACCGGACATCTTGAAGCCACCGAACGGTGTCTCGTGATGGGTCTGCACGCTGTTGATGCCCACACGACCGGAGCGGATCTCCTTGGCCACCTCGTAGGCGGCCGGAGTGTCGGCTCCGAACACGTAGGAGAACAGTCCGTAGTCGCTGTCGTTGGCAATGGCGATGGCGTCGTCGACGGTGTCGAACGGCACCACGACGACGACCGGACCGAAGATCTCTTCGCGCACCGGCGTCATCGAGTTATTGCATCCGGCGAGAAGGGTCGGACCGATGTAGTAACCCTTGTCCGGGCCGACATTCCGACCATCGACGACCATCTCGGCGCCTTCGGCCAGACCGGCTTCGATCATTCCCTGGATGCGACCGAGTTGGACGGCGGAGATCACCGGACCGACCTGCGTTGCGGCATCGAGCGGATCGCCCACCTTCAGCGCACGCGCCGCGCCTTCGAGGCGAGTCACGAGTTCGTCGTATCGGCTGCGATGAACGATCACT
>CAZMJK010000213.1:1519-3378 GCA_964566555.1 uncultured Bifidobacterium sp.
GTGCAGATCTGACCCGAGTGGAAGGCCCACACACTGGCGATGCCGGCGACGGCTTTCTCCATGCCGGCGTCCTCGAGGACGATGCACGCGCCCTTGCCGCCGAGTTCGTGGAGTTGACGCTTCATCGTCGGCGCGCCGGCGGCGACGATCGATGCACCAACCGCCGATGATCCGGTGAACGACACCATGTCGACGTTGGGGTCGGAGACGAGGTTCACGCCGGCCGCGGGATCACTTCCGGTGACGATGTTGACGACACCGTTCGGGAACCCGACGTGTTCGAGGATCTTCGCCAACTCGATGACACACAGCGGATCCTGGGGGGCGGGCTTCATGACCACGGTGTTGCCGGCGGCCAGTGCCGGTGCGATCTTGCCCACCATCGAGGTCGTGGGGAAGTTGTAGGGGGCGATGCACGCCACGACGCCGACGGGCACCTTGCGGGCATACCCGGCCATGAGGGCTCCAGCGGCCAACGGTGTGGTGCCGATGGGCTGCGGCGGAAGGGCCACATTTTGGTCGTACAGCGCGCCCTTGGCGTAGCGATCGAAACGAGAGATGGCGACGGGGATCTGCATCAGCGAACCGACCGAAGAGGTCGCACCGGTCTCACTGATGACGAGGGGAATGAGTTCCGGGGTGCGCTTGGCCAGTTCCTGACCAGCGGCCGCGAGCAGGGCCGAACGTTCCTCGGGCGTGGTGCGACTCCAGGCGGGGAACGCCTCCTTCGCCGCCGCGGCGGCGCGCGCCACATCGTCGGCCGATGCCTCCGGTGCGCCGGTCACGACCTGTTCGGTCGCGGGGTTGATGATGTCGTAGGTGCCATCGCCACCGGGGACCCATTCGCCCCCGATGAGCTGGCGGTACTCGTTCATGGTTGCCATGGGCCGCACGTTAGGACAGCCTCCGCCCGTCGTCATACTGACCATCTCCGCCGAGGGTGGACGGCCGACAGGTGCCGTGTAATCTGACGATCCGTCAGAAACGCCGCCGACGAGCGGCCGATGAGAGGTGGTCGCTGTGCCAAACCCAGTGAGCGGGGCAACGTACGACGAAGTCATCAAGGGTGGAACGATCATCGACGGCACCGGCGCGCCCGCTCGTGTCGCCGACATCGCCATTCGCGACGGAAAGATCGTTGCGATCGGTGAGGTCGATGGCGACGCCTCCATCGTCACCGACGCCACCGGGCGCATGGTCATGCCCGGGGTCATCGACGCCCACACCCACTACGACGCGCAACTCCTCTGGGATCCGGGCGCGTCACCGTCGGCCAACCACGGTGTCACCACCGTCATCGCCGGGAACTGCGGATTCACCCTCGCACCGCTCCGCCCCACCAAAGAAGAAGCGGAATACCTGCAGGAGATGATGAGTCGCGTCGAGGGCATGCCGCTTCCCGCGCTCAAGCAACTCGATTGGAACTGGGAGACCTTCGAGGACTACCTCAACCAGTTCGAAGGGCGAATCTCGGTCAACGCCGGTTGGCTCGCCGGTCACTGCGCCATTCGTCGCTATGTCATGGGACCGGAATCGGTCGGTGGCGCCGCCACTCCCGAACAGATCGACGCGATGGTCGCCGAACTGCGCAAGGCCATCGAGGTCGGCGCCCTCGGATGGTCCTTCACGCTTTCGGGCAGTCACAGCGATGGTGATGGACAGCCGGTTCCGAGTCGCTGGGCCAGCGAAGAGGAAATGATCGCCATGGCCACCGAGGTCGGAAAGCACGAGGGCACGACCCTCGAAGGCATCGTGCCCGGCTGTCTCGACCGATTCGCCGACGACGAGATCGAGTTGCTCGCCACCTTGAGTGCGGCGGCGCAACGCGTCATGAACTGGAACGTGCTCACGATCGATAG
>CAZMJK010000214.1:0-3344 GCA_964566555.1 uncultured Bifidobacterium sp.
CGGCTGGTTCACCGAGGACCAACGAGGTTTCGACGACTCAGACGGCCTCGGTCTCACGTGGCCCCGCCACGTCGACCGGATCGCAGAGACGTTCGGGGAACTCGTCGCCGGCTGGATCCCGATCCTCGACCCCTACACCCGTGCCCTCGAAGGTCATCTGACGGGCACTCGCCCGCCCTACCGACGCGACCCTCAACGCTTCCTCGAGGCACTGCAGTCGCTGCACCGGGCGTCGTTCGAAGCGAACCGGCTCCTGTGCAGCGGCACTCCCCCGGTTGCGGTGTGCATCGATACCTGTCCCGTCGAACCCGGGGTCGTCTCCCGCGAGCCCGATGAACGCGACGCTGCCCGCGCCCGCGTCGATTCCGTGGATCGGTTGCGGTTCAGGTCATGGGACCGTGAGCTCAACGACGGCGTCATCTCGATTCCCGGTCTGGCCGAAATCGAGATCGATGGGCTCGCCGGCGCCTACGACGTCATCGGCTTCACCTACCACGGCGGGTCGACGTTGTTCGCCGACGGATCGACCGGCCCGTTCCCGCTCGACGTACCCGTTGCTCCCGACGGAACGGCCCCGTGGACCGAAGGTCTCGGCGTCACGCTCCGCCGATTCGGTGATGCCTTTCCCGGTCGCGCCCTCGCCCTGCTCGGCACCGGGCTCACCGCACATGAAGACGACTGGCGTGGTGAAGTGCTCGCCGGATCGATACGCGAGACGCAACGGGCTGCCGAGGACGGCATCACGGTCACGAGGGCGTTCTGGGAGTCGGGCGTCGACGGATGGACGCCCGAATGCGGTTTCGCGGTCCCCGACGGTCTCATCGATCGACACCGGAATCCTCGGGCCAGCGCTCAATTGCTCCGCGACTCGACGCGCTGACGTGCGATGCTCTCGACGTGAGCACCGATGCAAGCACCACCGATCGATCACCACAGGACATCGCGAAGGAGGCTGCTGGCCGTCACGCTGCCGGTTATGTCACCAGCGGCATGCGCGTCGGCCTCGGTACCGGCTCGACCGTGTACTGGACGATCGTCGAACTCGGCGAGCGCGCTCGAGACGACGCGCTCGAGATCGTGTGCACCTCCACCTCGATCCAAACGCATGAATTGGCGACATCACTCGGGTTGCCCGTGATCTCACCCGACGAGATCGGCTCGCTCGATATCGCCATCGATGGCGCCGACGAGGTGGACCCGTTGTTCAACCTCACCAAGGGTGGCGGCGCAGCCCATACCCGAGAGAAGATCGTGGCGTCGATGTCGCCCCGATTCATCATCGTTGTGGACGAATCGAAACTCGTTCCGGCTCTCGGTCCGTTCGGCACGCCACTGGAAGTCCTGGATTTCGCACCCGAGGTGGTCGCCTCGGCGGTGCGTCGACTGGGCGCGTCGCAAGTGACGACTCGCGATCGCCGCAGCGATAACGGAAACCTCGTGATGGACGCCCAATTCGGGGCCATCGCCGACCCGGTCGCACTCGCCGATGACCTCGCCAACACCGCCGGCATCGTCGAACACGGGATCTTCCCCGGTTCGATGGTGGAGCGTGTGGTGATCGCCGGCCTTGACGGCGTTCGCGAACTGGTGAACGACGGGCGGTAGCCCACCGAGGTCGATCGGCTCGATCGTTCAGCCGCGACCGCGGTACTGAGCACGGGCACCGACCGCGTCTTTGTTCAGACGCTTGGAGAGATGAAGTCCCTCAAGCACGAACTCGACGGCGCTGGCCACGACCTCGGGAGTCGAATCGCCGCCGGTGAGCGCGGCGATGTGCGGCGCGAGAGCGGGTAGATCGCCGAGGAGCGCCACGTAGTCGGCCGATGAAACGTCTTCGCCCGCGTTCACGAGTCGATCACCCTCGAACGCGTCAACCACCTCTCGGAGATTCTCGACGGCGACGTACTCGCGGAAGATCGAAAGCACCGCCGCCTTGAGCAATTGCTCGACGACGAGACCCTCGCGCCCTTCCTCGATCGTTTCGATCTCCACCTTGCCGATCGTCGACGCGGCGAGCGCATCGAGATCGGAGACTCGCGGCACCACGATCGATTCGCCGTGCTGCAACGAACGACGCATGGCATTCGCCTCGAGTGTTTCGAGATTGGCGACCGTCAATCGAACGGAGACACCCGAGCGCTGATTGATGTGGGGGCTGCGGCGGGCGAGTTGCGAGAACTCGGCCACGATCTCGGTCATGTACCCCGGCACACGAACCTCGACGCCGGGCACCTCGAGATCCTTCGCCTCCTGGAGTGCGATCGTTACCTCGGTTGCGACATCGAGCGGATAGTGGGTTCGAATCTGCGACCCGAAACGATCCTTGAGCGGGGTGATGAGTCGACCGCGGTTGGTGTAGTCGTCCGGATTGGCCGAGGCGAACAACATGACATCGAGCGGGAGACGCAGTTTGAACCCACGGATCTGCACGTCGCGCTCCTCGAGCACGTTCAGGAGACCGACCTGGATGCGCTCCGCCAGATCGGGAAGTTCGTTGATGGCGAAGATGCCGCGATTGGTACGAGGCACGAGGCCGAAGTGGATCGTCTCCTCGTTCGAGAGGTGTCGACCTTCGGCGATCTTGATCGGGTCGACCTCACCGATGAGATCGGCGATCGATGTATCGGGGGTGGCGAGTTTCTCGCCGTATCGTTCGTCACGGTGCACCCAATCGATCGGCGTGGCATCGCCCATCTCGGCGACGAGATCCCGAGCCGGCTTCGAAACCGGCGCGTACGGGTCGTCGTTGATCTCCGAACCGGCCACGATCGGCATCCACTCGTCGAGCAGATCGGTGAGCGACCGGATCATGCGCGTCTTGGCCTGACCCCGCTCTCCGAGGAAGATCACATCGTGGCCGGCGAGGATGGCGTTCTCGAGTTGCGGCAGGACCGTGTCCTCGTAGCCCAGAACGGTCTCGAACAGGGGCTGTCCCGCCACGATCCGCGCGATCGCGTTCTGTCGAAGTTCGTCCTTGACCGGACGACTCACCCAGCCCGAAGCACGCAGTTCGCCAAGTGTGGTGGGACGCTCAGACATCGTTTCCTCCCCTGTCGGACCCGTTGGCCGGACGATGGACGCCTCAACCTATCGCCGTCGCCCCGACCTCTGGCGAGCCGTGTGACGACTCTCGCCCTCCACGGTTCGCCGGTCGCGCTGGCCGGTGAGTAGCGTGATCGTGCTTGGTCGTGGGTCTCCCCGATCTCGCCTCTTTCCCCGTCACAGCCTCTTCCAGGAAAGGTCTGCTCGTGACCGCAACCAAGGACCCGCCGGCGATCACTCCGGGCATCTCGTCTCCGACGATCCGCAAGCCCAATCGCCGCAGCACGTTCGCCATCATCGAC
>CAZMJK010000215.1:0-3299 GCA_964566555.1 uncultured Bifidobacterium sp.
CCCGGACACACCAAAGGTGATCCCACTCCGACGGCCACCGATGACGACGAACCCGAAGCGCCGCCCGTCGCCCTCACCCTCGAGGAGCTCTGCACCCAGAGCGGTCTCAACAAGAGTGCAGTCGCGGAACTCGAGAAGTTCGGACTGCTCTCGATTCGATCGATGGGCCACGTCGACTACTACGACGAGGATGCTCTCGTCGTCGCTCGACTCGCAGCTGGTTTCAAACGTTTCGGCATCGAACCGCGTCATCTACGGATGTACAAGGTGTCGGCCGATCGGGAAGCCGGCCTGTTCGAACAACTGATCACGCCGCTGTTGAAGCAGCGGCGGGCCGCGGCTCGCGACCAAGCGGTCGAGATGCTCGAGGAACTTGCGGAATTGGCCGACGACCTCCGAGCCGTCATGGTGCGTGCCTCGCTCCGTGACTATCTCGGTCAGGTCTGACGCTCGGCCGCACTCGGTCGCCCTCCCGGTAGGGTGAACCCGTGATTGAGATGCAGGTCATCACCGTTCGGGACGACATCCCGGGGAACACCCCGGTCCTCGTGCTGCGCGAGATCGCGGGAGCGGGGCGTCTGGTGCCCATCTTCATCGGACAGGCCGAGGCGGGTGCGATCAGTTTCGCCCTCGACGGGGTCGTCACGCCGAGGCCGATGACGCACGATCTCATGTGCGACCTGATCGAACAGTTGGGCGCGTCACTCCAGTCGGTCGAGATCACAGCCGTCGAACAGGGGACGTTCTACGCGGAGATGGTGCTCAAGGTCGGGTCCGTCGAGTCCCGGGTCTCGGCACGACCCTCCGATGCCGTCGCCCTCGCCGTTCGGTGCGACGCCCCGGTGTGGGCCGATGAGGCAGTGGTGGATGCGGCCGGATTGCTCCCCGATGACGGCCCCGAGGAAGCCGACGAGGGTGCAGCCGTGGTCGAGGAGTTCCGGGCCTTCATCGACAACGTGAATCCCGAGGATTTCGCTCCCTGAGCGGTTTTGCAGTCGAGCATTGACGGCGCGCGCGGCGACCTCTATCGTCTGCGCTCCTTACACCGCCGTAATTTCGACGGTGTCGTCCATGGGGTCAGCGCCGATCCCTTCTCGTCGTCATGACCTGATCTTGGAGTTTCCATGGAATCGATCACCGAGCGCGCCCTCGACCACGGCTTCAGCGGCGCCAAGGCCGCCGAGATCGTCGGCATCAGTTATCGCCAGCTCGACTACTGGGCTCGTACCGACCTGGTGCGCCCGTCGGTCGCGGACGCGAGTGGAAGTGGGAGTCGCCGTCGATACGGCTACACCGACCTGCTCGAACTCAAGGTGATCAAGAGTCTTCTCGATGCGGGGATCCGTCTCGAGAACGTCCGCGAGATCTTCCATTACCTGCGCGACATCCTGGGGCAGGAGATCACCTCGGCCAATCTCGTCATTCAAGGCTCGACCTCCGTCGTCATCCAGTCCGACGGGGAACTGATCGACCTCATCCATCGTGGTCAGGGTGTCTTGAACATCCTTCCGCTCGGCGGGGTACGCGACGAGATGGATGCGCGGATCCGCGCCCTGCGTCCAGACGACGTTGCGTCGACCGAAGGCGATCCGGTGGGCGAGCCCGCCACGCAGCAGGTGGTCTGAGGCGGGGGCGGAGAGCAACGATTTTGACCCGTCGACAGGGTGGAACGTGGTGCTGGCGCACTCGTTGCGAAACTAGGGTCGCACCGTGACTGATCGCCGTTCGCCTCTCGATGCTGTTCACCGTGCCCTCGGCGCCAAGATGGTGCCGTTCGGGGGATGGGAGATGCCACTGTCCTATCCCGACGGAACGCTGGCCGAGCATCGGGCCTGTCGCCACGAGGCCGTGGTCTTCGATGTGTCCCATCTCGGTACCGTGCGAGTGACGGGTGCCGATGCCGTTGCGGTTCTGCAGCAGGCGTTCACCAACGATCTCCACCGCATCGAACCGGGGCGAGCGCAGTACACCCATCTGCTCGACCCGGAGACGGCCTCGGTGGTCGACGACATCATCATCTGGTGGATCGATCCCGAGACGCTCGATGTCATGCCCAACGCCTCCAACACCGATCGGGTGACCGGAGCGATCGAGGCCGTTGCGCTCTCGCTCGACGGCGTGTCGGTGGAAGCCGGAGACGTCACGACCGAGCGAGCGGTCCTCGCGGTGCAGGGCCCGAAGGCCCGATCACTACTTCGCCAGGTCGACCCGGCGCTGGCATCGGTCGAGCGGTTCTCGGTGGCCCGAGTGAACTGGCAGGGAGTTCCCGTCGTCGTGGCCGGGACGGGATATACGGGGGAGGACGGCGTCGAGATCGCCGTTCCGACCGCGCATGCCGAGCAGTTGTGGAATGCGGTGGTGGCCGCCGGGATCACGCCGGCTGGTCTCGGCGCTAGAGACACCCTGCGACTCGAGGCCGGACTCCCGCTCCATGGTCATGAACTCGGTGACGGCATCACGTCCTTGCAGGCAGGTCTCGGGTGGGCCGTTCGCTTCGACAAGGGGCCGTTCCGCGGAGCCGACGCGCTGCTCGCCGAACGCGACGCGGGGATCACTCGCAAACTCGTCGGTCTGGTCACCGAGGGGCGTCGACCTCCACGTGAGGGGTCGTCGGTCCTTCGCGACGGCGCCGTCATCGGCACGGTGACCAGCGGGAACTTCTCTCCCGAACTCGGACACGGGATCGCACTCGCCTTCGTGCCGCCCGACGTGAACGTCGGCGATGTCGTCGAGATCGATCTCCGCGGAACACTCCTCGACGCGAAGGTCGTGAACCCCCCGTTCGTTCGCTGATCAGTTCTCGGCGAACGCCTCCACCGGGGGACACGAGCAGACCACGTTGCGGTCGCCGTAGGCACCGTCGATACGACTCACCGGTGGCCAGTACTTGGCCCGAACATGACCGGCGGGCCAACCGGCCTCCTCGCGCGAATAGGCGTGCTTCCACTCGTCGGCGGTGAGATCGGCAGCGGTGTGGGGTGCGTTGTGCAGCGGGTTGTCATCGCTCGGCCAGTCGCCGGCGGCGACTCGGTCGATCTCGCGTCGGATGGCGAGCATCGCGTCACAGAACCGGTCGATCTCGTCGAGGTTCTCACTCTCGGTGCTCTCGACCATCAGTGTGCCGGCAACGGGGAACGACATCGTGGGCGCATGGAATCCGTAATCGATCAGTCGCTTGGCGACGTCATCGACGGTGACGCCCGTGTCCTTCGTGATCGGTCGAAGATCCAAGATGCACTCATGGGCGACGAGTCCGTCACGTCCGGTGTAGAGGACGGGGTAGGCCTCACCGAGTCGCT
>CAZMJK010000216.1:0-3223 GCA_964566555.1 uncultured Bifidobacterium sp.
CCATGAGCGGGTTGTGGGTTCCGGGAAGTCCATCGGACATGCCGAGACCGAACTGACTCACGGTCTCGACGCCGGCGGCGATGAACACGTCGCCCTCGCCGGCCTTGATGGCATGAGCCGCCATGCGGATCGTCTGCAGGGACGACGCGCAATAGCGGTTGACGGTGACGCCGGGGATATGTCCCATGCCGGCGAGTTCCGAAACGACGCGCGCGATGTTGTACCCCTGCGCACCGGCCGGCTGCGCACAACCCAGCATGATGTCCTCGACCAAGGTGGGATCGAGGGCCGGGACCTTGTCGAGCGCCGCCCGGATGATCGTGGCGGCGAGATCGTCGGGGCGAACCTGGGTGAGTGATCCCTTGTGGGCCCGACCGATGGGCGAGCGGGCGGTCGAGACGATGACTGCTTCGGGCATGACAACTCCTTGATCCACGGAACGCCGGAGGGCCCGGCGGGGGCCGGAAGAGGCCCGTGTTCGGCATTGTCTATCGCACGGAACCTACTGAGCGGTAACTCTCTGGGTCGAGAGCGTACGGTGGGGGAGCAGTGGGGTAGAACCGTTCCACTCCGTTGACACAATGGGCCGAACGTGCGCCGTTTCGTCGCGCTGGCCGAGGTACTCCCATGCCACTTGATCTCCGCACGCTCCTCGATCCCCGCACCACGGCGGTGGTCACCTCGGAATGCCAGAACGGTGTGCTTGGTCCGCAGAGTTCGCTCCCGGACCTTGCCGCTGCGGCCCGCGTGCAAGCGATCCCGAACGGGGCTCGACTGCTTCATGCCGCCCGCGTCGCCGGCGTGCAGGTGGTGCACGCCGTCTTCTGGCGTCGACCGGACCACCGAGGTGGCAATACCAACGGCCGATTGTTCGTGGCGATGCAGAAGATGGGGGCGGTCGCCATGGAGCCGGGAAGTCCGTTGGCGATGCCCATCGACGAGTTCGGTCCCGCTCCGGACGATCTCGTACTCGGTCGCTATCACGGGCTCGACCCGATCGGCGGCACGGATCTCGATCCGGTCCTCCGCAATCTGGGTGTCACCACCGTCGTCGTCATCGGCGTGTCGGTGAACGTCGCCCTTCTCGGGCTCTCGATCGGACTCGTGAACAGCGGCTACCAAGTCGTGGTTCCTCGAGATGCCGTCGCCGGCGTGCCCGCTGACTACGCCGAGTCGCTCCTCGACAACACCTACCAGATGGTCTCCACGGTGGTCACGACCGATGACGTCGTGAACGCATGGTCGTGATCTCGATCGAGGCGCTTTCGGGGCCGAGCGCGGAGTGGTCATGTCCGCGGTGAACGCCGATCATCAGCGACCGATCGGTCGTCGCGGTGAGGTGACTCGACAGAAGTTCCTCGACGCCGTCGATGCACTACTCGAAGAGGGCACCTACCGCGAATTGACGGTGGCCGACATCGCTCGTCGCGCCGGGACTTCGCCGGCGACGTTCTACCAGTACTTCAGCGCTGCCGAGGATGCCGTGCTGGCCGTGGCTACGGCGATGGTGGAGGTCGCCGGACCCCAGCTTGCTCGATCGATCACCGGGCGTGATTGGTCCGCGGCCAACAGCAGCGAAGCCTCACTCGGCGTCGCCGACGCATTCATCGCGCTCTGGGAGCAACACCGAGCAGTGCTTCGGGTCATCGATCTCGCAACCGATGAGGGCGATCAACGGTTTCGTGACGTCCGAACCACGCTCCTCGGTGAACCGGCGAACGCGTTCGTCGAGGTTCTCCGCAGCGATTCGGATCGAACTGTCATCGACCCACTCGCCGAGGCCGGCGTGCTCGTTTCGATGTTGGCCCATGTCTCGGCGCATCTCGACGGTCTGCAGTCATGGGGCGCGAATCGCGGTGAGTTGCGGCGAAGTATGGCGAGGGTGGTGTCGTTGACCTTGACCGGTCAGTCGTCGCTCGGCGAGTGACCCTCGTCGGAACGAGCACGATCGGCAATCGAGCCGCGGCGAAAGAGCGCCCAGAGGCAGATCGACGCCGCGGCGACAACGCCGACGACGATCGCCGGCCAGGGAGTCGATGACGCGAACACGATCTGGGTCAGAGAAGCCGAGTCCATGACTCCACGCTAGAGCGCGTTCATCATTCCGACTGTGCTGTGCTGGTCATGTCGGTCAATCGCCGGTACCTTTCGACCTTCACGCAGGAGTCCCCTTCGACCTGAGGCCGCACCATGAAGATTTCCGTCGGATTGCCCACTCACCACGTCGACGCCCCAGAGGAGTGGTGCTCGGCGCAGGCCATCACCGAAATGGCGAGTGCCGCCGAAGGGGCGGGCGCCGACGCCGTCTTCGTGACCGATCATCCGGCGCCCGACGTGAAGTTCATGGCCAAGGGCGGACATCACGCGCTCGATCCTTTCGTGGCACTGACGGTGGCGGCAACGGCGACATCGTCGTTGCGTCTGCATTTCAATCTCGCCATCCTCGCCTATCGAAATCCCTTCATCTCGGCCAAAGCCATCGCCACGCTCGATCTCATCGCCAAAGGGCGCGTCATTCTTGGGACCGGAGCGGGCTATCTGGCTCCGGAGTTCGCGGCAGTCGGTGGCGATTTCGAGCGACGGAACGACGTCACCGACGAAGCGATCCTCGCCATGAAGGCCATCTGGTCGGGTGAGCCGGTGACCATGTCGGGGCTGCATTTCGAAGCGGTCGAGACCATCGCGCTTCCGCTGCCGGTGCAACAGCCCTCGCCTCCGATCTGGATCGGAGGAAATTCGAACAGGGCGATTCGTCGTTCGGTCGAACTCGCCGACGGGTGGAATCCGATGCCGAGCCCGGCGCGTGCCAGTCGAATGTTGCGGACTCCTCCGATCGAGACCATCGGGGATCTCGAACGTCGCATCGGAGATCTTCGGGTGGCGAGTGAGAAGGCCGGTCGGGACGTTCCGCCCGACGTCATCTTCACGCCGATCGGTTACGACCTCTTCAGCGGTTCGTTCCCCGATGCTGCGCAGTTCGTTGACGACATCGCTGCGTACTCCGCAATCGGGGTGAGCGCGCTGACCATCAATCTCCCCGGTTCGTCGCGCGCACAGTGGATCGAGAGCGTCGACTGGCTTGGTCGCGACGTGATCGCCAACATCCGCCCCTGAACCGTGAACGCCTACGAGTCGACGCCTTCGTCCGAGGAATGCGAGCGGGCGGCTGCGATCCTCCGTTCCGGGGGCCTCGTCGCGTTCCCGACCGAGACCGTCTACGGTC
>CAZMJK010000217.1:0-3218 GCA_964566555.1 uncultured Bifidobacterium sp.
GCCTATCCCGTGGGCTCCAAGCGTCTCTGCTTGGCCACCAACTATTTCGAGACCTACAACCGGGAGAATGTCTCGCTGGTCGACCTGCGATCGACACCCATCGTCAGGATCGACAAGACGGGAGTCGAAACCACTGCGGGCCACTTCGACGTCGACGTGTTGGTGTTCGCCACCGGTTTCGATGCCATGACGGGACCACTGCTCGCCCCCGACATTCACGGCAGGCACCACCAGTCGCTCCGGGAGGCATGGAGCGCCGGCCCTCGCACCTACCTCGGGATCATGAGTCACGGGTTTCCGAATCTGTTCATGATCACCGGCCCCGGGAGCCCTTCGGTGCTCACCAACATGCTCGTGAGCATCGAACAGCACGTCGAATGGGCCACCGACGCCATCGATTGGCTGCGATCCCACGACCTGACCACCATCGACCCGGAGCTCGAGGCTCAAGATCAGTGGGTGCATCACGTCAACGAAATCGCCGAGTTCACCCTCTTCCCCAAAGGCAACTCGTGGTATCTCGGTGCCAACGTCCCCGGCAAGCCTCGCGTCTTCATGCCGTACATCGCCGGAGTTGGCGTCTACCGTCAGATCTGCGAGGACGTCGTCACCAACGACTATCGGGGCTTCACCCTCCGATGAGATGACACCCGATCAGTCTCGGTGGTTGGTCAGGGAATGCGACCGAACGACATGACGGGGCCGTAGGTCCACCACCCGTTCATGGGGGTGATCGCCACACCATGCGCAGTATGCAGGATCTGGTTCCCGCCGAGATAGATGGCGACGTGTTGAGAGCCGTTCACTCCCCAGAAGACGAGATCTCCCGGTTGCAGCTGCGATTCCGAGATTCGGATCGTCGATTGGTACATCGCCCCGCTGTAGTGCGGCAACGAGATCCCGACCTGGAGGAACGACCACCGAACGAATCCTGAACAGTCGAAGACATCGGGACCTTCAGCGGCCCACACGTAAGCGGCTCCCAGCTTCGTTCGACCCGCTGCGATCGCGCCGGACACCTCCGAACGCACACGGCCCGGATTGGGGTTCGGCGCCGCAGTCGAGCCGCCGCCCGAGGAACCCCGAGCGTTCGCCGCAGCGGCGCGAGCAGCCGCGGCCGCGGCTGCGATACGAGCGTTCTCCGCGTCGACGAGCACCTTGAGCTCACCCTGAACCCTTGCATTGATCGCCGACTGTTCACGAGCCGCGGCGTCAGCGGCGTCCTTGAGTTCGCGGATCTCGGCCGCTTTGGCCGACGCCACGTCCTCGGCCGACTTCAGCCGGACACCGTCTTCCTCGGCCTTCTGTCGAGCAGCGTTGAGGGCATCGACCAGGTCCTGACGACTGCCCGAAATCGACTGGAGGTAGGAGCGCTTTTGAACACCAGTGCCCGCCTCGTTGGTGATGAGTGCATCGAACTCAGGGCTGTCGTTGCCCGTCTGGTACGCCGCGATCGCATAGCGCCTCAGATCGTCACGACGTCGATCCGCCTCGGCCGCGGTCTGCGCAGCGAGCACCTTCGCCGCATTGACCCGTTCTTGCGCGAGGTGCAACTCGTAATTGGCCTGCTCGTACTGTCCGTTCAGTTCGTAGACGCGGTCTTGGAGTTGCGAGAGCTTCGCGCCGATCTGGGCAGCCTCGGCCCGCTTGTCGGCAATCGGATCCGCACCCGCCGGAGCCACCACAACGGCACCGGCGACGAGTGCGAACACGACCCCGAGCGTGAGGAGCACGCCACGTTTCGAGGCTCGGGACCGCTTCATAACCGTCACCCTGCCACTCTTCGGAGCGTCACTCGCGCATCCAAGGGGGCGAGCGTCATGGGGGTGCTCCGGGAAGACTGCGCCAGGGTTCCCAGGCATGGTCTTGCGCTCCATGTTGCAGAATCTTTACAGAACCGCACCCCTCCCGCAACGCGACCGTCGATTCTGTGTCGATCTTCGACAAATTGGGTTCCGTCGCAGGCTCCCCTCACTACGCTGGCCGAACACGGGGCGTACAGCGGGGGGCTCGCCATGCGATTGGTCTGCGACGGTCTCTGGTTCGCCGAGGGTCCCAGATGGCAGGAAGGGCGTCTGTGGTTCAGCGATATGCATGGCCACCGTGTCCTCTCGGTCGATGAGGACGGCCATCTTCGGGTCGAGGCCGTCCTCGAAGACGATGAACCGTCAGGCCTCGGATGGCTGCCGGACGGACGTTTGCTCGTGGTCGCGATGGAGACCCAACAACTGCGACGAAGAGAACCCAACGGCACCCTCGTGCTCCACGCCGATCTCTCGTCGGTGGCGCGAGGTTCACTCAATGACATGATCGTCGCCGGCGACGGCATCGCCTATGTCGGAGACATGGGTATGAGGATCCACGAGGGTGGCGAACGACGACCCGGTCAGACCGTCGGAGTCCGAGCCGACGGGTCATGGTTCGTCGCCGCCGATGACCTCGACTCCCCCAATGGCCACATCCTCAGTCCCGATGACGCGACCTTGCTCATCGCCGAGAGTGCCGCATCCCGCATCACCGCCTTTACGCGATCTCCCGATGGGGTCCTGTCCGACCGACACGTGTACGCCGTGTTGCAACCTGCCGAGGAGGGCCCACCGATCGCTCCACCGGACGGGATCTGCCTCGATGCCGAGGGTGCAGTCTGGGTCGCCGATCCGATCGGTGGGCGGGTGCTGCGTGCTCGGCCCGGGGGCGAGACCGTCGCTGAGCATCGTGTCGCCGGCAAGATCCCGGTCGCGTGCGTGCTTGGAGGCGAAGATCGTCGAACACTCTTCATCTGTGCGGCTTCGAGTTGGAAACGAGACGAGGTGCTCTCCTCTCCAAGCGGCGTCATCGTCGCGATCGATGTCGACGTACCCGGCGTCGGTCGACCCTGAGCCAGCACCTCGAAGAGAGGCGGTCAGGCCTCGGGCCGCAGCAAGACCTCGTGGATCGTTCCGTCGAGATCGGTGAAGCCGAGCTCACGGGCCAGGGCCGCGGAGGAGAACGGCTTACCCGAACGAAGGGCGAGGTCATCGCAGCCGAAGAGCGCCACCACGGCACGACCGAGGAACCGCGGTGATTCAGCACCCGAGAGATCGAATCGTCCCTCTCCGGGCAGTTCGATGTAGACGTCGTCGCCATCGACCGTCGCACCCATGTCGAGCAACTCGGTCCGAACGAGTCCGGGCCACAGCGACACCACCGAGACACCCGTCCCGTCGAGCTCGATCGCC
>CAZMJK010000218.1:0-2884 GCA_964566555.1 uncultured Bifidobacterium sp.
TGCGCGTGGTGATTGGGACGTCGCACCCGCGTGGGTCGCTTCGGATTGAGCCCCGAAACGACAAACGGCAGGCGCCGGTCGAAAGCCGACACCCACCGGAACACTCCCGAAGGAGGAACCCGCCGATCCGATCGTGAGACACGAGACGAACCGACAGAGAGGTACGTGTTGCGACCCGGACGCAGGAAACGTGGCGATGTGGCTGCCTCGAGATGGCCGGGTGGGGACCGAAGTCCCGCTTCCGTTCAGTTGTGAGGCGCCTACGATACCGGTTCCACCCCACTCCAGCGCAATACGAGCCATCTCGCGGCGGCGCCGGCGCCGGTCACCCACCCCAAGGAGAGCCCCCGATGAGCCTGTGGACACCCGATGGCGAGGTCCCCGTCAATCGCTCCGCGGCCGAGGAACGACCGGCCACGAGTGCATCGGAGATGCTCGGCGGACCGGATCTCGACGACCTCACGCCCGAGGAACGGGCCCAGGCCGAGGAGATGATCGCCCGTATGGCCGAGATCCAACGCCAACTGCTGTCTCGCCCCGCCTCGGTGTTCGTCGCCAACCACCTCATGGGCCTCTACGAACTGGCGGCGGTGCACCTCGATCAGCCTGAGCCCCGCTACGAAGAGGTTCGACTCGCCATCGATGCCATGACCGCGATGCTCGACGCCACCGAGGACCGCCTCCCGGAGAGCGGAGCTGAACTGCGTCAGGCACTGACGGTCCTGCAGACCGTCTACGTCCAACGGGTCAGCGCCCCGAGCGACTGACGCCGAATGGCAATCTGATCGACGCGTCAGTTCGAGAGATTGCGCCGATCGAACAGCACCGACCCGATGAGGAGTGCCACCGCTCCGGCTGCGGCGAGCACGAGGGCGTGCCACCACGTGTAGCCCCGAACCAGAGGCGAGCCGTCGGTCGCGTAGAAGAACGGCGAGATCCACTTCGCGATGTGCAGGAAGTCGACGAGCCCCGAAAGCGAACCGGCCAGATAGGTCAGTGCCGACAACGAGCCGGTTGCGGCGAGCGCAAGCACACGGGAGCCGCTCGCCGCGCCGATCGCCAATGCCGACCATCCCACAGCGATGCCAAGCATTGCGATGCCCGCCGCAGCTCCCACGAGGTCGACGAAATCGATCTGGAGATCGGCGAGCGGTGACGCGACGGCGAGCGCGACAACGATCACGGAGGCGAAGACACCCGCCTCGAATGCGATGAGCGCCGCACTCTGCAGCAACACGCGACGACGGGAGATGGGATGTGACAGCACGAGATCGAGCGTTCCCCGCTCCTCAGCCCCCCCGATCGCTGCGGCACCCGCCCCGATCGTGAGAACGAGAACGAAGATCGGGATCATGAATCCGAACAACTCCCCCGAGACGTAGCCGGCTCCGGTGGAGAGGTCGTAATCAGATGCCCCCATGAGATCGAGTAGCGCCTGAGGAAGTTGGTCCATGAGATTCGACATCCCGGTGGCTCCGTTGATCGAGGGCCACACCGCCGCAATCACGCCGATATAGACGGCGACGCCGAGCGACCACCACACGAGAGAAGTTCGACGATCACGAAGGCCTTGAACGAAGACGGGAAAGCGCTTCAGCACTCGCCCTCACTCCCCCGATACAGCGCAAGGAAGACTTCATCGAGATCGGCCGCTCGACTGAGTACGTCGACGACGGGAAGCTCACCCAGTCGTCGAAGCACTGGCGCGTACTCCCCCGTGACCGCGAACTCGAACACGTCGCCACGTCGACTCAGGTGATCGATCCCCGGAACCGCACGCAACGCCTCGACGACCGATTCACCAGTCCCCGAACGCACGGTCAGCGTGACGCGCCGAACACCGCGATGGCGCAGTTCGTCAACCGTCTCGATCGTGACCATCTGGCCATCCCTGATGATGCCGACGCGATCAGCGGTGTGCTGTACCTCATCGAGCGAATGCGATGAGAGAAAGACCGTGCCGCCATCGTCGACGAACTCGCGGACGAGTCGGTGGAACTCGTCCTGGATGAGCGGATCGAGACCACTCGTTGGTTCATCGAGGATCACCAGTTCGGGCGCGTGCTGGAACGCCTGCACGAGACCGATCTTCTGACGGTTCCCCTTCGAGAGTTGCTTCATGGGCCGATCGAGTTGCACGGCGAATCGCTCCACCAACTCGGCGCGGCGAACCGGTGGCGTCTCGGGGCGAAGCGAGGAGAGCCAGTCGAGCACCTCCGATCCGGTGAGGTTGGAGGGAAGTGTGAAGTCGCCGGAGAGGTAGCCGGTTCTGCGGCGAATCTCGAGCGAGTCCGCATGGCTGTCGAGGCCGAACACCGTCGCTCGGCCCGAGGTGGGACGCAGGAAATCGAGCAGCACCCTGATCGTGGTCGTCTTGCCCGCGCCATTCGGACCCAGGAATCCGAACACTTCGCCGACTGCGACGTCGAGATCGACGTCGACGATCCCCCGCCCATGCCGATACGACATCGTCAATTTGTCGGTGCGAATCGCCGTCGCACCCACGACTCAGCCCTCGACGACCCGAATCGAGGCGGCTTCCCACCTGCCGTTGCGGCCCGCCGCAACTCGGAAACTCACGGCCGCCCCGACGGCCACGGTTCGCGTTCCATCGGCGATGGCCGTGCAATGAAACGGGTACTCGGTCCCATCGTCTCTCTGGATGACCCCCAGACCACGCGGATCATCGAACGAAGCGACCACGCCACTTCCGTCACTGAGAGGGACGATCGGCGGGGTGGGCATCGTCAGGGAACGATCTTCGAGATGGGAAGTTCGAGGATGTCGGTGGCGCCGGCATCGGAGAGTGCGGGGATCAGTATGTTGATCCCACTCTTCTCGACCACCGACTCGACTGCGTAGCCCGCGCCACCGAAGAGTTCGT
>CAZMJK010000218.1:2894-3180 GCA_964566555.1 uncultured Bifidobacterium sp.
AGTTCGTTGACCGTCGGCGACTTCATCGAGGGAAGCACCGAGATCACCGCGTCGAGTCGATCGACGGGAACGTTGAGTTTCACGAGCACCTTCCCCCGGGCATCGAGCACTCCTTCGAGCAGCGTGCGCAGTTGCCGCATCGCATGCGCCTTCGCCGGATCGGCGAAGGAACGAGGGTTGGCGATCATCTCGGTGTACGACACGAGCATGGTGTCGATGATCTTGAGTCCGGCAGCGCGAAGCGCACTTCCGGTCTCGGTGATGTCGACGATGCAGTCGACGATGT
>CAZMJK010000219.1:0-3171 GCA_964566555.1 uncultured Bifidobacterium sp.
TGACAAGGCTGGCACCGTCAAGGAGATCAAGGTCGCCCCCGGCGATTCCGTGGGCTCCGGCGACGTGGTCGTGGTGATCGAGTAACCGAACCTTCAGCGCACCCAACCACTGGGTGACGGGAGCGGCAAATCGAGATAGGTGACGATGCCCGGTGGGGCCTCGCACACCGACGCGACCGCGTCCACCGCCGGCAGCGATGTCATCACCATGCCCAGCACCATGTAGTCGGCGAACGAGGTCGGTCGGAAGTCAGCGGGAGGGAAGACCTCGAGTTTCGTTCGCACTGACGGCATGCCGTCGATCTCGACGATGTAGCCGTGCTCGACCTTCCAGTCGGGCTCAAGCGTTCGCCCTTTGCGCCACCGCACATCGCACGAGACCAACTTTCGATCACCGATCCAGCCCTGCCAGCTCGCCGACACGCCGGCGACGCATCCGGCGTCGATCGACCACGAACCGAGATCGAGAAATTCGGTCGTGATCGCGTACTCGGTCTCACACCGAACCTCGTCGAACTCCACCCCCAGCGCTCGGCCCATCAGATGGACCGCGTCGCCAAAGACCGCAGTGCCCTGCTTGGTGAGGGCCGGCAGATTGGGGTCATCGGGCCGACGCCCGTACCCCACCGACTTCTCCGTATCGCCCGAGTCGTACCCGGTGGAATCGACCGACTCGAGCATGCGGATCGAATCGATGCGATCACAGACACCGGCCGAGACGATCCCGAGCAGATTGGCCATACCCGGGTTCATCCCTGAACCGAAGATCGAACTGCTTCCCCGCTCACACGCGTCGAGGAGTCGCTGTCGATCGGCACCGAGCGCATGGCCGGTGATGAATCCTGCCGTCGCGGAGATGTTGATCCCCCGCTCGAGGATGCGAACCATGTGATCGACATCGGGCCATTTGGGGTTGTAGATCACACAATCGGGCTGAAGGGCCAGCAATGCATCGATGTCATCGGTAGCGAAGACGCCGACCGACTCGATCCCACACAATTCGCCAACGTCTCGTCCTACTTTCTCCGGTCCCCAGGCGTAACACCCGACGATCTCGAGTTGCGGATTCGCCACTGTCGCGATGACCGACCGCTGTCCGACGTTTCCCGTCGTCCACTGCACCACTCGGTAGATCCGTTCCGACATCGATGTCCCCCACGACTCGAGCGGCCCCTCCGGCCGCAACGGAGCGAAGGGTAGGCCGTCAGGGGCGTCAACGCGTGGAGATCACCAACGTGCCGCCGGCGACATCGGGCCAACCTCGATGCAACTCACCGCTCACGCCAGTGCCGTAGACGAGGAGCAGCGCACCGACACCGAAGGGGCCCAGGGGAAGGGCCAGCACCGACCACGGCACCAAGGCGCGCAGGAAACTCTGTGCAACCCTCGGGCGACCCCCATCGACATACCGAACGACTTTCAGCCCGAAGAGCATCTTGCCCAGCGTCCGCTGAGCGAATGCGACGAAGAGGAACTCATACGCGACACCAACGGCGAGCGCGGCGGGTGCCAACCACAGCGGCACGTCGAGTTGCAGTTGACCATCGATCGTTCGGGCGGTGACCGCAACCACGATCAGCGCGGGCAGCGCGATCAGGGAGAGGTCGAGTCCTCGAGCACCGAATCTGGGACCAGGAGCGGCGAGACTGAACGGACCCGATTCGGGGAAGTCCTTGGCGGTCGGCACCTTCCTCGGCGCTTCGATCGGATCGGTCTGGTCACTCGGCGGCATCAGTCAGTGCCTCTGCCATCGACGGATGGACGAAGAGCGACTCGTGCAAATCGGTCACCCGCAGACCGGCGCTGACCGCCAAGGCGACGACCGAGATCAACTCGGCCGCATGACGACCCACGATCGAACCGCCGAGAACCACACCGGTCGCAGGGTCGGAGACGATCTTCACGAATCCACGGGAATCGTCCTCGATGAGCGCCTTCGCATTCGCAGAAAACGGAACCTTCGTGACGCGGATTTTGCGACCCATTGCGAACGCATCGGCCTCGGCCAGCCCGACATCGGCGATCTCCGGTTCGGTGAAGATCGCGCTCGCTGCCTTCTCGTAGTCGATGTGACGGTGAGGTCCGACGTGAAGACCCATGGCGTGTTCGGCGATCTTTCGACCCTGCAACGACGCCACCGAGGACAACGGCAACATGCCCGAGACATCGCCTGCGGCATAGATGTGCGGCACCGAACTCTGACAGTTGTGGTTGATCTTCACGTAGCCGTCGACGACCTCCACTCCCGCTTCGCTCAGGCCCAGACCATCGGTATTGGGCAGCGACCCAATGGCCAGCAGCGCGTGCGAACCATGCACCACACGACCGTCGGTGCATTGGATGGTGACGCCGTCGTTCGTGACGGTCGCATCAAGCGCTTTCGCTCCCTTGAGCAGATGCACGCCACGAGCGAGGAAATCGGCCTCGAGCGCCGCGGCCACTTCAGGGTCCTTGAGGGGAAGAACCTGCTGACGGCTCACGATCAACGTGACCTCACAGCCGAACGACTTGAACATGTGCACGAACTCGACCCCGGTCACACCAGAACCGATCACGACGAGGTGGTCAGGAAGGGTCGGTGGCGGATACGCGTCGCGAGTCGTGAGCATGCGCTCGCCGTCGACCCTGGCCCATTCGGGGAGCCGGGGACGACTTCCGGTGGCGATGAGCACAACATCGGCATCGAACTCGATCGAACCTTCGGACGTCTCGGCCACCACCTGATGAGGTCCCGCCAAACGGCCAGTCCCATCGATCAGGGTCACCCCCTGACTTTCGAGAAGGGATCTCGTCGAGGATTCGAGTTGCGCACCAATGGTGGAGATCCGATGCCGGAGGGCATCGAAATCGAGTGCCGCCGAGACATCGGTGAGCCCCATGCGTTGCGCATCGTTGATCGTGGCCAGCGCACTTCCCGTCGCGATCATGGCCTTGGACGGAATGCAGTCACGCAAATGAGCGGCACCACCGACCATGTCCTTCTCGATCATGGTCACCTCGGCGCCGAATCGTGCCGCATAGGTGGCTGCGGTGTTCCCCGCCGGACCACCGCCGATGATCACGAATCGCTTGGCCATTGATCGGAAGGCTACCGGCGCGAACCACCTGTCAGAACCCCATCGACTCGCTCAGAATGACACCCGCGCGCCCTCCCTCTTAGTCTGAGAGGGT
>CAZMJK010000220.1:0-3165 GCA_964566555.1 uncultured Bifidobacterium sp.
CGGGTACCTCTCCCGATGGTCGATTGGTCGAGTTCATCGAACTCAAGAACCATCCCTACTGGATCGGTACGCAGGCTCATCCCGAGTTCAAGAGTCGACCCGAACGCCCGGCGCCACTGTTCCGCGAATTCATCGCCGCCGCATTGGCCCGTTCGGAGGGGCGCAATCCGCATCTGCCCGACCTCGACATCGAATCCACCTCGTTATCGGCGTGAGCGCGGAGTTCGAGCAGGTCGACGAGGTCCTGATCCACAGCGGCTACATCTTCGACGTCGTCCGAGCCGAGTTCGTCGCACCGGACGGGGAGCGCTTCAGTCGAGACATCGTCCGTCATCCCGGTGCCGTCAGTGTGGTGCCGATCGACCGAGAGGGTCGCGTCATCATGGTGCGGCAGTATCGACCCGCACTCGATCGATTCCTCCTCGAGATCCCGGCAGGCAAACGCGATGTGGCCGATGAGCCGCCGGAGGAAACGGCGCAACGCGAATTGGGTGAAGAGATCGGTATGCGCGCCGGTCGCCTCGAACTGCTCGGGACGTTCGCCAACGCCCCCGGGTTCAGCGACGAGATGTCGTGGATCTTCCTCGGACTCGACCTCACCGAGGTCCCTCGCGACGTCCAGGGTGTCGAGGAGTCGCATATGGCGATCGAGCGCTATTCGTTCACACAGTTGTCGGCGATGATCGCCGACGGTTCCCTCGTCGACACGAAGTCCGTCGTCGGCGTCTCGCTCGCTGCGGCTCGGCTCGGCGGTGACTGAGATCGAGTCGTCCGAGGAACTCCCACTCGATGTCGAGGAGTTCCTCACGTGGTTGGCCGCCGAGAAGGGACGCTCGGCCAACACCCTGACGGCCTATCGCCGGGACCTCGCTGCCTACTGCGACTGGCTGCGCACCCGGAATCTCGATCTCGATGAGGTTCGTTCGGTCGATCTCGATGCCTATGTCGGGGAACTTCGGGCTCGTGGGTTCGCGCCATCGACCGTCAAGCGCTCGACGGTCGCGGTGCGCTCGCTGCACCGATTCCGGTCCGACGAGGGGCTGGCCCCGACCGACCCCTCGGTGGGGGTGGAGACACCGAGGGTGCCATCGGGATTGCCCAAGGCATTGACCGAAGCCGAGGTGCTCTCCCTCCTCGATCAGGTGGAAGGGGAGAGCGCGATCGCCCGCCGGGACCGCGCCATCCTCGAGGTGCTCTACGGCACGGGTGCGCGGATCTCGGAGGTGTGCGCGCTCGGCCTCGGCGATGTCGACCTCGACGCGGGTCTCCTCCGACTCTTCGGGAAGGGGTCGAAGGAGCGCGTCGTGCCGATCGGTCGATTCGCCCGCGTGGCCCTCATGCAGTGGTTGGACGAACAGGGTCGGGGTCAACTCGCACCGGAATCGTTCGCCCGGCGAAGTGATGCTGATGCGGTGTTCCTGAACGCGCGAGGGGGAAGACTGAGTCGTCAAGGTGTCTGGACGATCGTGAAGAAGTACGGCGACGAAGCCGGCTTGGGTGATCGGCTGTCGCCCCATGTGCTTCGTCACAGCTGTGCCACCCACATGCTCGATCACGGCGCTGATATTCGTGCCGTTCAGGAACTGCTCGGACATGCATCGATCGCGACCACGCAGGTGTACACGATGGTCTCGAACGATCGCCTGTTCGCCGTCTACGAAGCGGCGCATCCGCGGGCCAAGGTCAGTCGCCGCTAGCCTCGGCGCCATGACTGATTCCGGTGCATGGTCGACCCCCGAACGATTCTCCGACGACGAGGTGGAACTGGTCGACGAAATCGTCCTGTCCGAGGACATCCTCGATGACGACGGCAACGTGGTCGGTGAGCACATTGAGACCATCGACCTCCTGGAGGTCAATGGTGAAGGCGTCGTGGTAATCGATGACGTCACCATCGTCACCGACGATGAGGGCGACCTCATGATCGACGAGACGGTCGCGGTGTTCGACGAGGCCGGTGATGTCGTGATCGATGAGACGATCACGATCGTCGATCCCGAAGGCGACGTGCTCGTCGAAGAACACCTCGTGGCCGCCGACGCGCAGGGTGATGTCATCATCGCCGACTCCGTTCTCGTCGTCGACGGAGGTGAGATCGACGATCGCCAACTCGTGGCCCAGTTCCGCGAGGAACTCGACGGCATCGAGCGGTCGCTCGAGCGACTCGATACGGGAACCTATGGCCTCTGTGAGCACTGCGGCGGCCCGATCGAGGACGCGGTGCTGGCGCAGCGACCACAGGCTCGGACCTGCAGCGCCCACCTGGTCTGACTGGTCGACACGTTCGGCGATTCGATGGCCCGGCTCTCCCACTTGGCCCGAAGGTACTTCGGGAGTCTGCGGCCGGGGGGACCATCATCGTCCGAGCAGCAGTGGGCCGAATCGCAACTCCTTCCCGGGGAGCGCGCGATCTGGTGCGAGTTGTCCGGACCTGATCGCCGACATTCGGCGGCCGTCGCTCGAGAGGTGCAGCGCACGCTCGGTGAGTCCGCTACTCGTCCGGTACTCGCCGCGGCCCTGCTTCACGACTGCGGGAAACTTCGATCGGGATTGCGTACGCCAGGTCGAGTGATCGCCACGGTGCTCGGTCTGACGGTTGTCCGCACCCCCGAAGAAGTCGAGCGGTGGTCGAACTCGACGTCGCGACTGCGACGATCGGTCGGGGACTATCGGCGCCATCCCGAGATCGGTGCCGAGATGTTGACCGCGGCGGGAAGTGATTCGCTGACCGTGTCATGGACGCGTGAACACCACTGGCCGTCCGCGGAATGGTCGATCGATACGACCGTGGCGAACGCGCTCCATGCCGCCGACGACGACTGAGCCTCGGTCCGTCACCTCCTCTCCCTCGCCCTCCGCCGCCCGAAAACGGCGGGATCGCCCTGCCCCCGCGGAAAATGGGAGTGGCACCAATTGCTGAGGTGGTCCGTCTAGCCTCGTGCTGTTCACGTCACGAGAACAACCCCCTCATCATGATCACTCTCGAAAACGTCACCAAGACCTACAAGAACTCCACGGTCGCGCTGCGCGACGCCAACGTCGAGATCGCCAAGGGCGAGTTCGTCTTCCTCGTCGGAGCCTCGGGATCGGGAAAGTCGACGTTCATCCGCCTCCTCAACAAGGAAGAGACGCCCGAGAAGGGCCACATCTACGTGGCCGGCAAGG
>CAZMJK010000221.1:0-2400 GCA_964566555.1 uncultured Bifidobacterium sp.
ATCGGATTCGTTCGGAACGGCATCGTCGAGCACGACGCCACGTTCGATCAGCAGGGTTCGGAGCCGCTCGATGGCCTCGGGGGTCGGATCGGTGTCCCCCAATGCCTCGATCGCCTCATCGCCGGTGACCGTCGCATCGGGTCGAGCCAGACCGCGACGCACCAACGCGTCGAATTCAACTGCATCGATCCCGGAGAGACCCTCAGCCACCATGCCCCTCATCATCGTCGATCGGGTCGCTGTCGTTTCCGGTGAGCCAGGGCAGAAGGTCGTGCATGGCCTCCATGTCCTCGTCGAGCGAACTCTCCTGTTCACGGAGGTCCATGATGCGGAGGTTGAGCCAACGGATCGCCTCGCCCACCTCGAACGGGTCAGCGGCGACCCGCGCTTCGGCCTGCAATGCCGCCATCGCCGCGTTGGCGGCGTCATCGACGAGTCGCACGAGGACGCTCTCGACCGAGGATTCCGGTTCCTCGACCGCAAGGCGTTGAAGAAGATCGCCCGCCACCGGGTCATCGGCGGCCGCCATTTCGATGGCCTCGGCCACTGACGCGGTGGCCATGAGCGATCGGTAGGCCGTGGCCGTCATCGGATCGGCGAACAGGACCTCGTCGAGTTGCGACGAGATGTTCGGAGCATTCCAGATCAGGTGACGCAACGCCTCTGTTGCGGCCGTATCGCGATGCACGATCGTCTGCGGTGGTCGCGTCGGTCGCGTCGCGGAGGTGTTGGCGCGCGAACCGGGGGCCGGATCGACTCCCGCCACTCCCCCGGTCGCCGGTCGACGATGACGGAGTTGTTCGGGATCGAGTCGAAGGCGGGCCGCGACTTCGAGCAGGTACTGATCCCGGACGATGTCACTCGGATGCTCGAGCACCACCGCCATGGCGGCATCGGCAGCCCGTGCTCGTTGTTCGGGCGTTTCGAGCGGGGAGGAATCGAGGACACGGTCGAGTCGGAACTTGAGGAACGGCTTCGCCTCGGCGATCGCCGTCCGCAACGCCTCGGGATCGGATTGGGCGAGATCGGCTGGATCGACACCGCCGGGAAAGACTGCTACCGCGACATCGAGGTCGTACTGCTTCTCCCACGTGTACACGCGGGCGGCGGCGTTCTGGCCAGCAGCATCGGCATCGAACGCGAGCACGATCCGACGGGCGAAGCTGCGCAGCAACTTCACATGGTCCTCGGTGAGGGCGGTGCCACATGTCGCGACAGCTCGCGGCATTTCCGCCTTGAAGAAGCCGATGACGTCGGTGTAGCCCTCGCAGATGATCGCTTCATCGGCCTTCACGATGTCGGCCTTCGCCATATGAAGTCCGTAGAGGAGTTTCGACTTGCCGTAGATGGCGCTATCGACGGAGTTCTTGTACTTCGCACCATCGACCCCGGGCATGATTCGTCCACCGAAACCGACGGTGGCTCCGGCGACATCGTGAATCGGGAACATGATCCGTCCGCGGAATGCATCGGTCGGTCGGCCGCGGGTGTTGATGAACCCCAGTCCGGCTTCGACGAAGACATCGTTCGGAACCTTGAGCGCTCGGGCCAATTCGTCCCAGCCCTCGGGGGCCCACCCGATACCGAAGGTCCGAACATCGTCGCCATCGAGTCCTCGCGAGCGCAGGTACCCCCGAGCCGCCGCGGCATCTGGCGACGACAGCAGCCGTTCGTGGTACCAAGCACTGGCCTTCGCGACCGCGTCGAGCAGTTTGGTTCGACGCTTTCGACCTTCGTTCTGCCCTTCGTCGGTGTATCGCAGCGTCACTCCGGCCTTGACCGCGAGTTTCTCCACCGCCCCGACGAAATCGAGATGTTCGACCTCGCGAACGAAGGTGATGACATCACCCTTCGCACCACAGCCGAAGCAGTAATAGAGCTTCTCCTCGGCGTTGACCGAGAACGACCCCGACTTCTCCTGATGGAAGGGGCAGAGTCCCTGCCAGCGCCGACCGACTCGCTTGAGTTGAACGTGTTCGGAGATGACCGCGACGATGTCCGAGTTCGCGCGAACTGCTGCGATGTCATCGTCCTGGATGCCCATGGAACCCTCCGGGCCGGACGGTAGCAGCGGAAGCCGTCAGACCAACCGGGGCAGCAGGTACCCGGGAAGATCAGCGATGGCGATCCGCTCCTGATCCATGGAGTCCCGTTCACGCACGGTCACGGCCTGATCCTCGAGTGTGTCGAAATCCACCGTCACGCAATACGGCGTGCCCAACTCGTCTTGACGGCGATACCGACGGCCGATCGCTTGGGTCTCGTCGTAGTCGCACATCATGAGCGGCTGCAGCATCGACAGCACCTCGCGGGCGACCGGTGTGAGGTCGTCCTTCTTCGACAGCGGCAACACCGCCACCTTGAACGGGGCGAGACGAGGGTGCAGACGAAGCACGGTGC
>CAZMJK010000221.1:2410-3160 GCA_964566555.1 uncultured Bifidobacterium sp.
TGCGGGTCTCGCCCCGCACCTCCTCCTCGTCGTAGGCGGCGAGCAGGAACGCCATCATGGTGCGGGTGGCGCCGGCCGCCGGTTCGATCACATGCGGGCGATAGCGGATGTTCGCACCCTGATCGAAGTACTCCAACTTCTCGCCGGAATGCGTTGCGTGCTGGGTGAGGTCGTAGTCGCCACGGTTGGCAACGCCTTCGAGTTCGCCCCAGCCCCATGGGAAGAGGAACTCCACATCAGAGGTGCCCGAGGAGTAGTGACTCAACTCGTCGGCATCATGCGGTCGCATACGAAGACGACTCTCGGGAATGCCCAGATCGATGTACCAGCGATAGCGCTCGGCACACCAGTACTCGTACCACTGCTGCGCATCCTCGGGAGGCACGAAGAACTCGAGTTCCATCTGCTCGAACTCGCGCGTGCGGAAGACGAAGTTCCCGGGCGTGATCTCATTGCGGAACGACTTGCCGATCTGAGCGATACCGAACGGCGGCCTCTTGCGACTGGTCTGGAGCACGTTCGCGAAATTGATGAACATGCCCTGTGCCGTTTCCGGACGGAGGTACGCCACTGCCGCATCGGATTCGATCGGACCGGCGTGGGTCTTGAACATCAGATTGAAATTGCGAGCCTCGGTGAAGGATTCCTTCTCTCCGCACGAAGGACACGTCGTCGGGTCCTCGAGCTGATCCTCACGGAATCGCTCGTGACACTTGCGACAATCCACGAGTGGATCGGTGAAGTTCTTGA
>CAZMJK010000222.1:0-2024 GCA_964566555.1 uncultured Bifidobacterium sp.
CTCGTGATCTCGACTGTGCCGGTCTCGAGCCGACGCACCGGATGATTGCCACCGTGATGACCGAACGGCAGCTTGTAGGTCTCGGCACCGAGTGCTGTCGCCAGCAATTGATGACCGAGACAGATGCCGAAGATGGGCACCTCCCCGAGCAACCCGTCGATGATCGCCGGCGCGCCGACGACGGCCGACGGATCACCCGGCCCGTTCGAGAGGAACACACCGTCGGGAGTGCGGGCCAGGACCTCTGATGCCGGTGTTCCGGCGGGCACTACCTCGACGGTGGCGATGGCGGAGAGGTGGCGCAGGATCGTGGTCTTGATTCCGAAGTCGTAGGCCACGACCCGCTTGGGTCGCCGATCGCTCGGACCCGTATAGGCGAACTCATACGGTGAGGCGCAGGTGACCGATGCGACGAGATCGACCCCTGTCGTACCGCTCTCGGCTCGAGCAGCGGCGAGCAGCGCGCGCTCACTCGCAGTGCCGAACGCTCCCGGCATCGCACCGAGATCTCGGATATGGCGGGTGAGACGTCGGGTGTCGATCCCCGCGATACCGGGAACACCGGCGTTCCTGAGGAACGAATCGAGATCATCTTCCGAACGCCAGTTGCTGCGGCGACGCGCCATCTCCCGAATGATGACGCCCCGTGTGAACGGTCGCCGAGCTTCGTCGTCGGTCGAAGTAACGCCGTAGTTCCCGATGTGGGGATAGGTGAAGGTGATCAGCTGACCGGCATACGAGGGGTCGGTGATGATCTCCTGGTAGCCGGTGAGCGCGGTGTTGAACACCACTTCGCCGGACGTGACGCCATCGGCGGGCCGCGCTCCGATCGCCTCGCCCTCGAACACGGTTCCGTCGGCCAACACCAGAAGTGCTTCGTCAATCCTGCTCATCGTTGTGCCTCTCCGTCGAGGACGGTTGGTACACCGCACAGGAACGTGTGGCGCACCTTTCCGCGCACGACGCGCCCTGCGTAGGGCGTGTTGTGGGATTTGCTTGCGAGTGCTGTGGGGTCGACGGTCCACTCGAGGGACGGGTCGAAGACCACGAGGTGTGCGGGCGCACCGGGTTCGATGTTGCGCCCGTGAACGTCGTCGATGCGGGCGATCGCCGCAGGATTCCACGACATCTTCGCCAGGAACTCATGCATGGTGAGAACACCGGTATCGACCAGTTCGGTGATGCCGAGTGCGAGAGCGGTCTCGAGACCGAGCATTCCGCATGGCGCGTGGTCGAACGGAGCTTCCTTGACGTCGGCGGTATGGGGAGCATGGTCGGTTGCGATGGCGTCGATCGTTCCGTCGGCCAATCCGGCCTTTACCGCCGCAACGTCCTCTGCGGTGCGCAGCGGTGGATTGACTTTGAACACGGGGTCGTAACTCGCCACTTCTGCGTGGGTGAGCGTGAAGTGATGTGGTGTCGCTTCAGCGGTCACGGGAAGCCCGCGGACCTTCGCGTCACGAACCAGGGCGACCGCGCCAGCGGTGGAGAGATGCTGGAAGTGCACCGACATGCCGGTGATCCGACACAGTGCGATATCGCGAAACACCATGAGTTCCTCGGCTTCGGCCGGAATCCCCGGGATTCCGAGACGACTCGACCACTCGCCCTCGTGCATATGTCCGCCATGGCTCAGTGCCTCGACCTCGCAATGCTGCGCGAGCACGACGTGCTCGGGAAGTCCCGAGGCGTACTCCATCGCACGGCGCATCAAGCGGTCGTTCTGGACCCCACAACCATCGTCGGTGAAGATCCGCACTCCCGCTGCCGCGAGTTCGGCCATGGGCGACAAGGTCTCACCTTCGCGTCCGCCGGTGATCGAACCCGAGGAGCGCACATCGCACAGCCCTGCGACGACCCCGGCGTCGAGTACCTGACGAACGACCGCCACCGAATCGATGGTGGGTTCGGTGTTGGGCATCGCGACGACGGCGGTGTACCCGCCGAGTGCGGCAGCTCGACTCCCGGTTTCGATCGTCTCGGCCTCCTCGCGGCCGGGCTCCCGGAGGTGGGTGTGGATGTCG
>CAZMJK010000222.1:2034-3138 GCA_964566555.1 uncultured Bifidobacterium sp.
GGTGCGTTCTCGAGACCGAGTGCGTCGAGGTCGAGATCGCTGCCCACCGCTGCGATCGTTCCGTCCGGATGAACGGCGATGTCCGCGATTCGTTCACCGGTGCGGTCGATGACTCGCCCACCGGTGATGATCCAACCTGCAGATTCGGCCACGGGTTCCTTTCGCATGCTGTTGATGGTCGTGTCGAACTCAGACATCGGACTCCCCGCCCCATGCCGTTCCACTCCCCAGCAGGAGGAACAGCACCGCCATGCGGACTGCGACACCGTTGCGAACTTGGTCGACGATCACGGTGTTCGGGAGTTCCGCGACTGCCGCATCGATCTCGACACCGCGATTCATCGGCCCCGGATGCATCACGATCGCATGTGGGGACAGACGCTCCGCTCGCTGTTCATTGAGACCGAATCTCGTGACGTACTCCCGCATGCTGGGAATGAGCGCCTCGGTCATGCGCTCGCGCTGCATCCGAAGGAGGTAACACACGTCCACCGTCGGGAGCACGGCGTCGATATCGGTCACGACCTTGACCGGCCACCCTTCGAGACTCGGCGGCAGGAGCGTCGGAGGCGCGACCAGAGTGACCTGCGCACCGAGCGCGGTGAACGCCGCAACATTGCTCCGGGCCACTCGGGAGTGGCGGATATCGCCCACGATCGCGATGTGTCGACCGGAGAGGTCACCGAAACGCTGACGGATCGTGTAGCAATCGAGCAACGCCTGCGTCGGGTGTTCATGCCATCCGTCGCCGGCATTGATGACGGCGCTCGACGCCCATTGCGCGACTTGTCGAGGTACACCCGCTGAGGCATGACGCACGACGATCGCGTCGACCCCCATGGCCTCGATGGTTTCCACGGTGTCGCGCAGCGACTCGCCCTTCTTCACCGAGGACGTGCTCACGCTGAAACTCAGCGTGTCGGCCGAGAGCCGCTTCGCCGCGGTCTCGAAACTCAACCGCGTGCGGGTGGAATCCTCGAAGAACAGCGAAACCACCGTCCGACCGCGCAGTGCGGGGACCTTGGGAATCTTCCGCTCGCTCACTTCGACGAACGAGTCCGTGAGCGTCATGACCTCGTTGATTCCCGCGGCGACATCGGGGCC
>CAZMJK010000223.1:0-3119 GCA_964566555.1 uncultured Bifidobacterium sp.
ACCGTGAGATAACTCTTCCCCTCGGCCACGAACGCCGGCAGCAAGGTC
Source organism: uncultured Bifidobacterium sp. (assembly GCA_964566555.1). Classification (GTDB taxonomy): domain Bacteria; phylum Actinomycetota; class Acidimicrobiia; order Acidimicrobiales; family Acidimicrobilacustridaceae; genus Acidimicrobilacustris. Next base: position 49 of record CAZMJK010000223.1, read on the forward strand.
GTCAAGAGACCCTCGATCTGCTCGAGGAATTCGGTCGTGAGCGGCTGCAGAAGGACGTAGTCCCGAACGGGCTCGTCGAGACCGGTGAGTGGTCGGAGTTCCTCGACCCAATGGGGATTGGGGAGGAATCGACAATCGATCACCAGATCGGTGTCCAGCGGAAGGCCGTGCTTGTAGCCGAACGACAACACCGTGGTCTGCATCCCACCCGCCGGCGCATCGGCAGCGAACAGGTCGAGCATGCGGGCTCGGAGTTGATGGACGTTGAGCTCCGTGGTGTCGATCACGACATCGGCCTCCGCCTTCACCGATTGGAGCACCCGACGCTCCTCCTCGATGGACTGGGCCAACGACCGATCCTCTGCGGCGAGAGGGTGGCGACGTCGCGTGCTCTCGTAGCGGCGCACCAATTCATCGGTCGCTGCCTCGAGGAAGACGATACGAAGTCGATTCCCTTGGCGGCGCAGCGCATCGAGGGCCGGGAGCGCCTCGGAGTGATACGGCCCCGTTCCGACGACGAGGACGACGTTCGAGATGGTGGCATCCGGAGCGTCCGCGAAATCGGCGACTCGACCGATGAGCGCGGGCGGAAGGTTGTCGATGATGTACCAGCCGAGATCCTCGAGAACGTCGGCCGCTTGCGACCGGCCCGCTCCCGACAATCCGGTGATCACCACGAAGTCGCTCACGATGCGAACGCTACCGGCGCTTCGCTATCAACGTGAGCAATCGTGGGATCGTCGTGACTTCGGTGTATTCCGGGGCTCGATCGATGAAGCCCTGCGGAGGCGCCGGTTCGATCATCCGTTCCAGGACCAAGCCGGCGTCGACCAGAGCGTTGAGGTAACGACTCAGCGGACGATGGACGAACCGGATGAAGACGTCCTTCTCGACCTCCTCGACCGTCGCCTGCTCGATGAGGTAGGGACCGATGCGCCAATACTGTTCGGGAGGGTCGAGGATCTGATCGTCGATCCAGCCCGAGCCCGGTGTCTGCAGGAGTGGATGATTCAGGCAGAACACGAATCGGCCATCAGGACGCAGAACTCGTGCAACCTCGGCCAACGCCTGGTCGACGGCATCGATGTGTTCGAACACGAGGCAGCACACAACTGCGTCGAACGATCCATCGTCGAACGGGAGTGACTCAGCCCCCGCCAGTTCATATCGAGGCCCTCCACCACGACGAATGGCCTCCTCGATCTGATTCACCGTTGGGTCGATCCCGATCACCATCGCGCCGTGGGTCGCCGCAATCGCCCTCGCGACCTGACCCTCTCCGGTTCCCACCTCTAGAACGCGATCGAAACCCTCGGTCCATTCGAGGATGAGGGGAATGATCTGCTCGGTGTATTCAGGATCGACGCCGTCGGTGAACTCCCGCTGCCACCAGTCGGCATGCGCTTCCCAGAGTTGAGCATTGGCATCGGGTTCAGACACGGTGTCTCCGGTTCAGCGATGATCGCGACGAGCGGGGACGTGGATCTTGTCCCAAACCGCCTGCGCGACCGAATCGGGGAGCCACGGGAGGGCTTTGAGCTCCTCTTCCGTGGCTCGTTTCACCGCCGCCACGCCGCCGAGCTCCTTGAGCAATCGCGCCCGGCGGGCTTCGCCAAGACCGGGAATGTCATCGAGGACGGACTTCGTCATTCGTTTGCCGCGAAGTTCGCGATGGAAGGAGATCGCAAAACGATGCGCTTCATCGCGTATCCGCTGGAGGAGATAGAGCGCTTCACTCCCCCTCGGAACCTCCACCGGCTCGGAACGATGGGGCAGATAGACCTCTTCGAATCGCTTGGCCAATGACGCGACGGGGATCTCTTCGTCGAGGCCGAGCTCTTCGAGAACCTTGACGGCAACGCCGAGTTGCCCTTTTCCGCCGTCGACCAGGAGCAGCTGCGGCGGATAGGCGAACTTGCCCGATCGTTCCGCCACGGGAGTGTTGCGTTCGTCGAGGTAGGCGGTGAGGCGCCTGGTGAGCACCTCCTCCATGGCGGCGAAATCGTCATTGCCCTGCGAGCCTTTGATCTTGAAGCGACGGTATTCCCGCTTGTTCGGCAGACCGTCCTCCATCACCACCATCGAACCGACGTAGTCGCTGCCCTGGATGTGGCTCCTGTCGTAACACTCGATGCGCAGCGGCGCTTCCGGGAGCCCCAAGTGCTCCTGGAGGTCGTTGAGCGCCCGAGCTCGACTGTTGTGGTCAGCGGCCCGCTTCAACCGATGGCTCGAGAACTCCTCGGTGGCGTTCTGCGCCACCGTTTCCATCAACTGCCGCTTCTCGCCTCGATGAGGGATGCGGATCGTGACCTTCGAGCCGCGCTGCGCACCCAGGAACTCCTCATAGAGCGAGGGATTCGCACTCGCGAACGGCACCAGCACCTCTTTCGGCACACCGAGTGGAGGCGGATCGCCGTACAACCGCTCGAGGATGCAATCGATGAGTTCACCGTCAGTGAGGTCCTCCTTGCGATCGAGCACATACCCCTTGCGACCGACCACTCGCCCGCGTCGAACGAAGAACACCTGCACCGACGCCTCGAGTTCGTCGCCGGCCAGTCCGACCACATCGAGGTCCTCGTCCTTCTCGAGAACCATCTGCTGGCGTTCGATCACTTTTCGAACCGCGCCGAGGCGATCCCGCAGGCGAGCGGCGCGTTCGAATTCGAGTTCATCGCTCGCGAGCTGCATCTCCTCTTCGAGCCTCGAGATCACCTGTTCGGTATCGCCGTCGAGAAATCGAATGAGGTCGCGCACGAGCGATTCGTAATTCTCCGGTGTGATCTCGCCGACACACGGTCCGCTGCACTTCTCGATGTGGAAGAGCAGGCACGGTCGGCCGAGTTTCGAATGTCGCGTCAATTTGGCGTCGGAGCAGGTGCGAATGGGGAACGTCCGCAGCAACTGATCGAGTGTTTCGCGGATCGCCCAGGCCGCCGCGTACGGACCGAAGTATCTCGTCCCTTTTCGCTTGTCGCCGCGCATGACGGTGGCTCGAGGCCACTCGTCGTCAACCGTGACCGCGAGGAACGGGTAGCTCTTGTCGTCGCGCAGATCGATGTTGAACCGCG